>NZ_ALNJ01000005.1:0-20073 GCF_000293135.1 Klebsiella sp. OBRC7
GAACGGACCCTTTTCATTATTGAGTGGATCCTGGATACGGACATGCAGCGGCGTGCTCAGATCGGTCTTAACAAGGGAGAGGCCCACCATGCGCTCAAAAATGCGCTCCGTATCGGGAGGCAGGGGGAAATTCGCGATCGCACGACAGAGGGGCAGCACTACCGAATCGCTGGGCTCAATTTATTGACTGCGGTGATCATTTACTGGAATACCGTCCATCTTGGTCATGCCGTCACGGAGCGGCGGAACGAAGGGTTGGATGTTCCCCCTGAATTTCTTCCCCACATATCCCCATTGGGCTGGGCGCACATTCTACTGACTGGCGAATATCTTTGGCCCAAGGAACCGAAAGCTTAGGGTGTCATTTCGCCCTCAGCCGGAACCGACCCCATGTAGGCGAGCACTTCCCGCATATCAACACGGGTCTTTTTGCGCTCGGCAATACCTTCATCAATCTGACGTTCAAGATCCGCTCGCTTCTCTTTGTGCAGGCGGCGCGATTCCAGTACGGTTTCGTTATCATTCAGGCGTTCTACTATCTCACCGGTATTTAAATTCTGGTTTGCCAGTTCGCGCACCATGCTCAGCACTAAATCGCCCATTGGATGCCGGGTTGTGATACCCAGGCGCTCAAACGCCCGGTTGGTGATCTCGTTTCTGCGGGTTTGATTGGCCAGTTCCGTGATCTTCTTCAGGCGCTCGATTTCGGCAAGCTGTGCCCGCTTCATCAATTCGCTGCCGGTTAGCATGGCAACAATCTGAACCTGACTCTCACCCTTCAGTAAGTGCTCGGTGATGAATGTAGAAAGAGCTGCCCGCCCACCGTGATTTTTAGGGATACCCAGCGTGGCCAGAATGTCTCTCTTTAGAATATTACGCAGGTTAGCGGCCTTTTTTTCCGCTTCATGTTTGGCCTGCATGTCCCGGCTATGCTGCTTACGTTCGGCCCGGGTTTTCTTCACCTTCACTTTCGTCGTCACTACTCTTTACCTGGCAGGGCATCATCATCATTGATACCGGTCGCGGAGGCCTGCGGTCGTTACCTATCCCCCGCCGCTGGCCGCACATTTGATGGCGAGAGTATACCTGCTCTGTCGGCAGCGCGTCTTTTCTTGTCTTCATATATGCAAAATTAGTCCAACATACAAATGCGATCAGGGTCAACACCCCCGCGTCCACCCTGCAAAGCGCCCTTGACCTTTATACCCACTGAAACCCTCGCGCCCCCGGCCCCTCTTTTTTTTCTCTTTTTTTCTCTCTTTTTCTCATATTTTCTCGCATGGCTCATCCAGCGACCGGAGTCCCTATGTGGGGTTTGCAGGAACCGGACGGAAAGACCGGCACGGCCCGGTTGCCGCAGGCGGGGGAAATGGCCAGACCGGGCACGGCGGTTTCTTTTTAAAATGGTGGGCCTGGGCAGAATGGTTACCCCGGGCACGGGCCCGATCCTGAAAACGACACGGAGGTTTCAGGTACGGCTCCCCTTTCTGCCCCAAGCGAAGCGCAGGGGCAGAAAGGGGAAGTTTATTTGTATGTTGGACTAATAGAGGGTGATTTACGTGAATTCTGCCCGGGTTTTCCCGGCGATTATCCCGGAATCCATCACCGATATTCTTCCCTTTATCCTAATACCGGTGATGGCCACCGGCACAAAATGCAGGGTGTTCCGGCCCGGCGAAGATGCGGCCGCAAACCAGCACGAAAGTGTCGGTCGGAAAAAGGTGAAGCCAATGCTGGTGGCCGCACGGAATTCAGGCGGGCACTCGACGTTACTCACCCACGACTCCGGGTTAACGGTTCGACTCCGGGTAGCCTGGCCCGGGTGAAGCCCGGGGCAGGCTACCCTGTTTTTGTATGTTGGACTATTTTGACGGGTACTGGAGCAAACCACTCTGCCACACGATATGGCATTTAGTTACCGCTCTTGCGGTTCATGGATGAAATAGTCGGTTCTGTCAGGAGGGAGTCAGGGAAATGTGAAGAACCGAAATGGCCACGCTGAAAGATCATGTAGCCAGTTCAGATAAGCAAATTGAGTTAACGCCCTCGCTCATACCGCACCAGCTCTTCAGGTTTAGACAACCACTCTGTAATCTGGTGATCATGCATTGACGTATCGTATTCAAAGTCTGGCGGATAATACATATCGCCAACAAACCACTCTTCCTGCTTTAATTCATCCTCATCTATATCACAACCGCTATCAAGCCAGTCCCATCGGCCTCTTTTGTTAAAAATCACTCTCCCATTCGGCATAAAAGCTCCTTATTCAGTCAGATGGTTACGGTCTCGATATCTCGATGCCAGGTTAACATCGTTCACCAGTTTTACCACGGCTGGACGTTCGGCTTCAGTCCAGGAATCAGGCTGATAGTACACCCGCAGCGATTATCATCAAACTACTTCGCCTCTCAATCCCGCGCTCTCAAATTTCTGTTATGCATCATGCCAGAGTACAATATGAGGACACTATCGCCGGAATATTACCGACCGCCCCGACGATTAACGTTACCGGCCTAAGCTGAGGAAAATGGTTCTATGAAGTCATTTCTGATCAAAATGTCAAACGCGCATAACGAACACATCCGGGAAGTCGCTTCCGTGGATGAAGCTATTCGTATCGCATCCGAAAGAGCAAATGAAGGTTTCTGGCTTCCACCCAGCCGGGTCTGCGAAATGAGCAAGGAACATGAAGGCCGGTATACAGTCGGTGATGATGGCTGGTTCCGCCCCATCGAGCTGGCGGTTCCAGTCGAAATAGAAGAAGTGAAGTCGTCCTACGGGAACGGTGGTTACGACATGATTTCCGTAGGCAAATGGATCCAGACTCAATCAGGCTGGCAACCGTCACCGGCTGTCTGACTCTCCTTTTGTTTCGGTGGGGCTAGAGTGCCCCACTATTCTTCCGCTTTACGCTCGCGTTTTTCTTTGTCGCACTTCACTTTTTCATAAGCCTTGCCAAACCACTTAGGCTCTTTTCCCATCCCCGAATAAGATAGTCCTTCCGGCAGACTCTTCCAGAACACCGTTATCGCCTCGGCAAATTCTCTAAACTGTTCCTCGGAAACTTCAAGTTCTTCGTGGCGAGCTGGTCTCTCTTGCGGATAACCTTCGCATTGCCATACTGAGTAGTACTCCGGGTGAGCATTAACCAGTTTCTGGTGGGCATCACCATCTCCATGTTTATAAACGTTGACAACCTGATGACATGCACTGATTAACGGGAAACATGGCATGTTTCGTACTTCAATACCCAGCCATTCCATCAAATCCATAAGCCTCGGAAAACTGAGGTTCCAGATCAAATCTGATATCACAACCATGTCGAGCCACCGCCAGCTTCTGGCCTCCCGGATAAGCAGATCTCGTAATGCCTTGTCAAACTGGTGGTACATCCCAGCGGTCAGGGAAAGCGTGACCGTGACCTTCATTTCCCGCAACGCAACCCAGTGGCAAGCTTCAATCTGTTCAATATTCTCGTATACGTCACTTTCGTCGTGGTAATCAGGATTGAACCAGTCTCCAGCTGACTCTATAAATGACTCGCCTTTCTTTGTCGCTTCACTCCTGATCTCCACATCACTGAACTGCGACAGCAAACGTTCCTGCGCTTGTTCAGCGTAAAAAAGATGCGGGTTAAGCACCCACGGTCGGTCAATTGCCGCAAAGAAAAAGATGTTCCATCTCGGGTCGATAATTTCTTTTTCAGCATCAACAGCTGGCGCTGATACACTGCGGTTTGATTGTTTTTTTCTACCCATACCACTATCCAAATTAAAAACAGACGAAAAAAAACCGTCCAGCTGGACGGTTAATATCAAAATATCCTTCAGAAGTCTGACACGGGTCAGGCGCTAACCCGGGCAGTCGCTACTCACTAATTAAACCCCGCATAGGGGAAAACAATATTTTGATACTCCGACAACGCACCCCGCGATGGGGGAAGGTATGTCAGGCCAGTCTAACAAACCCAAAGCTCGTTGCAACCGCCAATCAGTGACTTAATCCTGGCAATCCTGATCATCAGTTTCAGTTCCGCAACTTAAGTAATCCATATTTAAAAACATTTTGTTCCCCGAGCCTGCCAATGCAGACAGACCTGAGATTTTACAGATCACGACAATCGACGGTACGCGTTTATAAATCTCGATTTCGCTTTCCCAACTTGACGCAAGATACCTTTCAAGCTGAAGTTCAGGGGTTACATCAACAGGTTGAATTCTGACCACAAAACCGTCTTTTCGCCCCTCATTGCGAAGAGATGTTAGCTGTTTTATCTCTGCATCGTTGAGTGTGGAAAATTTACGGCCATTAAGAATATGAGAGCAAAAATTGAAGCCAGTGATATGAGATGAGCCACCAGTTATCGATTCCAAAATGCTTGCATATTAGCTATCTGGGGGTTAGGCTCGCCTGTTTGCGGAGTGGATTCACATAATTCAAGGAGTCTTTCCAATTCCGATTTGGAATCACCCATACCCAATTCATTGCAAGGAAAAACATTGTGATTATTATTCATGAAAACTCCGTAGCATTAGATTTGAAGGCTAGTTTTCAACACTATGGGATCCCGAAATAAGTTCTCCCCCCCGCTCCCGGTAAGCTTTCGTTAATACCGCATAACTTTCTGAATTAACATGCTCATCAACCCCCGAACAAATCAGCCGGTTCGTCGGTGCTTCAAAAGCGTGGCGTTCGTATTTTTCGACCACGCGACAATCTTCCGACCATCTCTTGCCGAGCAACAAATCATTTGTGGTAATTGATGGAAACATCATCAATGCAAAAATTCCCCCAAGACAGCCTATTGGCACGAGCCACATGCAAACGATCTTGTTTTCGGAGCGTACAAATTTCAACCCGATGGTAGCGCCTATGATAGTCACGACAAATACCACCAGCAGAATTTTTAAGGGTAAAATCAGATCTGCGGCATAAATTAGCATTAATCATATCTCCTTAACTTTTCAATATTTGGTTCCTTCAAAAAGCCATCCATACTTTCCTTCATCTGGATGATCTGTCTTGTAGTTTATCTGGCAAGTGGTGAACTGACGCATCCATTCTCGTGACCTAAAAAATTTCCCACGAGGAAGTTTATCGCCAGGTAAGCATTGTTCAGCCCATTCGACAAAAGCAGGACAAACCCCCTTAAAGTGAGGAATAACAACTTGCGTGGCTTCTTTACGCATTACTGCTGACTGAATGGTTTTGGGATCAATCGTCATGGCTTCACAGGCTAACCCGACTTCACAAACATTTCTATTCTGCTGATGTTCTGTCATAGCGCCTTCCAGTTGAAGTTAAGTAGGGTCAGTTTGGATTTGAAAATTGTTGTACGGTAAGCCTGTTCTTGAACCTGCTTCGTGATCTTATGCCCGTTTGATGGCCACGGACTGACGCAAAAGTGCAAGAACGTCACTGACACTCATATCCCACGCATCCGCCTGCCGTTTCAGAATAAATGCCCCTACTTCCATTCTTTGGGCATGGTTCAACATATGCGTCAGCATATCCCCACCATGAGAAAAGTTTATCCCGCAGCCGGATGCACCATTGTTGATGAGCGTAAAACCTTTGTTTTTATCGGTTCCGTGAAAGTTTGCCCTCATCTCCTTTTCCAGCCCGAACAATACCGCGCAACATTGAGTTAATTCATAGCGATTCAGCTGGATGACGCGCTTAAGCTCCCATTGGGCTTCTTTTGCGCCATCAGCAATCGGAGCCATAGTGATGTTCACCGTGGGAAACGCATCCTTACCAGGCGAAACCACATATTGAAAATCAAGAGCAGTACGTTTTGCGCCCGTTTGCCGGTCTGCATAAAGCTTCAGCTGCTTACCAAATGTCGAAGTCATAACTATCCTCCAGAACTTAATTTACCCTGGTCATTCCAGCCGACAAAAGATTGTCGGGTTGTTTTCTACAGGCCTTCCCTCTCAATCCCACCGGGTATATTTTCCCCTTCCCTCTCGTTCCCACCGGCGATAAAAACTGTGCAGATTAAAAAAGTATCTTTTTGGGATTAGGCGAACAGCAGTAATTATAAAGAGGAGTGTTATTTTCTTTATTTTTCATGGTAATACAAGTTGTATTCAATAGAGGCCTGACGCGCCCCATCAGCTTTTCAGATGTAAATGGGACTATTTATCCTTTAGCGACTACAAAATCACGGGTGGGTTTGAGAGGGAAACGTCAACTTAGTGTTTTTGACCGGTGGGAATGAGACAGCACATTCCCGGAACCGGGCAAAAAGACGTTTCAAACATCAGGAACCTGTTAGTTTGGGATTCCGATCCGTGATCTGAATGGTGGGTACGCTGGTGTCCACCAGGTAGTAAAATTTCAGGTAACCGATGCTGGCAAGCACATCGAGAGCAGTTCGCATTTTCCGGTTCTGTTCGGCAATGCGCCCATTGAGCAGTAAACGCTGTCGAAGTCTGTCAAAGGTGATCGGGGCTGGATGTTGAGGTAGCGCTTCAAAAAATGTATAGAGCGCCTG
The DNA here is from genome assembly GCF_000293135.1 of Klebsiella sp. OBRC7. Taxonomy (NCBI): domain Bacteria; kingdom Pseudomonadati; phylum Pseudomonadota; class Gammaproteobacteria; order Enterobacterales; family Enterobacteriaceae; genus Klebsiella; species Klebsiella sp. OBRC7. The sequence continues at coordinate 6,503 of NZ_ALNJ01000005.1, forward strand.
AGCCGTTTCATTCCTGGTAAGTAGCTCCAGGGGTTTCTTCCGCAACAGAGTAAGATGATCTGAACGGTACAAATCCCAGAGTCGTTCGTCGGCTTCCAGGATGATGTAATCACTTTCACCATCAAATTCCGCCTCTTTCAGCAACCCGGCTACTTTGAACTTGGTGATCCCCGGGTTCTTCTCAAACCGAATGCTTTTTGAGCGAATCTTCGTCAACGAATCGGCTATCTCATTGCGCAGTTTCGTGCTGTAGCGTTTTGATGGGTAGCCGCAGAGTTTGGCAAATTCACTAAAGGGCATTTTAATCCGGTTACCTTTCAGCGCATCAGGCGATACGCTGAAGGAATGGACGATTGCTGTCCAGCACCGGAAGTCCTGGAAATAATTCAGCATCGGGCCGGTGATCTTTATGTCCGTGTACCCTTCCTGTTTTGCAATTTCCAGACTGGATAGCGCTTCCGTCACGTTTAGCGTGACCGTTGCCTCTGTTCGGCAACTGGGAGTAAAAACGCCCAGGCGGAGCAGTGATACAGGTTGTACTGATGAATTTTTTGTCACCGTCAGCTTTCCAGTCGACGGCTGATTGAAGTCGGGAATAGCGTCCTTGAAAAGAAGAACTTCATTCGAGTTCATCGTGTGGATCCCCCAGTTTTATTGTTATTTTCCGGGTATCTTGGAATGCCCAGTCCGGGCGAATGTATCACGGTGATTTTTATTGATCATGAGAAATAGGGGTCATTTAGTCCCCATTTATCGGGTATTGGTTTTTATTTGTACTAAATCAATACGTTATTTCAGAGATGAATCGGATAAATGTCGTTGACATCAAATTTTTGATCTGCTGCCAGTGTGGACAAAAAATGAATACCGATCACCTATTTTTGAGATTTGTTACGTATGATTATGTTTTTATTTGATGTTTTCATTAGCACAGCAGATGTTGATAATTAAGTTCCTTTCCCCTTCCAATCCCACCGTTATTCCCTTTGAACACCACCAGCTACCAGGCTAACCCCACCGACAGCCCTTCAGAGCTCACTTTTTTCCCTCTCAACCCCACCGGGGCAGGTCTTCAGAGCTTACCAGCTGCGGGTTTGCGGGAGCGGGGATCTTTTTGGTTCTATTTGGTCTTAATCTGGATCGATCTGTTGATCTACCCGGTGGATATGTGGATTAGTTGAGTCACGTCCTTGTTACTCGGTTGCTTAAATTTGGCCACTACGAACTGTCTCAATACCACTCTGAACAACATCCCAGTTGATACCGATATCACCATCGTGAGTTCGGTCTATCAACGCTAAGGTCGACTCAGCTTCGCTAGCTGAAACCTGCGGCATGTTTCGGTCTATTGCTAACTCCTGAACATCAGACTTGTACCAGACACGGACTAGCACCTTTTCGTCAGGGTTCATTTTTTGCAGCTTTGCGATAATTTCTTTTGCAGTTGCGTACATGTGAGTGCCTCTTATCGTTTTGTTTACACAATCAGTAAAGCACCGAGTCAGTAGCTGACGAAGGCAAAAAAGATACTTTTCCACAGGACAGTTCCAATAAAGAGATCCCAAAGGTGCAACGGAGTACAAAAGAGATCCCTGTACGCTGCAAGCCGCATGGTTACTGGGCTCAAGGGCATTTTATGACAATGGTAATGACTTTTTTGACATTGGTAATGATTAAAATGACATTGGTAGTGACTATTTCGACGTTAGTAGTGAGTATTTGTGACAATGGTAGTGAGTTTTATTGTGTGATCTGAAGGTATAACTCTTAAAGAGTTTTGAGTATATTTCTATTATAATTCATATAGATACCATCTATCACCTGTATGATGAAACAAAATTATTAAAATCTTATCCACTGTTTTCTATACGCATTTTCCTTTCATGCCCGTACATATTTTCGACAATTTAGCTATTCGATGTTGATTTAACTCGAAGAGAGAATTTATCCCCATTTTCCACAAGGTAGTTCCAATAATTAGTACCTTACGAGTTCCCATAGATCACAAGAGATCCCCGCAGCTCGGAAGCCAGACGGCACAAGGCCTGGAAGCCAATCGGTGACAACGGTAGTGATTATTTTGACATTGGTAGTGAGTTTTTTAACGGTAGTAGTGAGTTTTTTGACAACGGTAGTGATTGCGGCGACAATGGTAGTGATTTTTTAAAGGATCTTTTTCACCGGAATTGATCCTTTGTTGATAAACTACGTATGTATTTGTTTTTATGTGAATTTCAGAGTTTTATATTTAGTCGTGGCGTTTTTTTAGCCTGGACTTATGCACAATCTGAGATCGTCGCAGAGATCCCTTAAGTGACACTGAGGGCTTTGGGCGATAGTATTCAATAATCTGTTGATTAATACAGTCGATAAACCACTATGACCAATGAGAAAGATTCTGAGCAGCAAGGCCAGATGGTTACCAGGGCTTTCTCTGTAACAGAGAGAGAGACAGGTAAAGAAATTATTTTACGTCCTAATAGCAGCAGGACGGTTCAGTCTATCGCGCTCATGCGCCTTGGGTTGTTTGTGCCATCACCAAAAAGCGTTGGCCGTCAGAGTCGTGAATACAAAACTGTTGGCTTTGATGCCACGAAAGAACTACAGACACTTTCTTTGATGGAGAGCGAGGGTTTCACCAATATCTCGATCGTGGGTCAGCGCCTCGATATGTCTGTTGACTTCAAAACGTGGATGGGAATCATCCGAACGCTAGCTAACCATCCGATTGATAACGATAAGATCAGCCTCAAATTTACTGAGTTTCTGAAGCTCTGTAACCCTGAAAATTATCGTTCCTCTACCGCATCCCGTAAGCGTATCGACGCGTCGTTACGCAGGCTGGCATCCGTGATGTTGTCCTTCACCAGCACCCACTCGTCAAAGGTGTATACGACGCACCTGGTGCAGTCTGCCTTGCTTGACCCGGACTCTGATCAGGTAGAGCTACAGATAGACCCTAAGATATTCGAGTTGTATCAGTACGACCACAAGGTTTTGATGCAGCTGAAGGCTATCAAGGAACTGGCGAAAAAAGAGAGCGCACAGGCGCTTTACACGTTCATTGAGTCACTTCCACCAAATCCAATCCCGATCTCCTTAACGAGACTTAAGAACCGATTAAATCTTAAGACCCGTGCCAACAGCCAGAACGCCACAGTACGTAAGGCATTGGAGGAGCTGGCATCCATTGGTTACCTTCAGTACACCGAAGTAAAAAAAGATGGGAAGGTTTATTTCCAGATCCACAAACGCGATCCTGATTTGAATCTGAACAATATCCAACCACCACCTGATGGTGATGGCGAGGGTGATGCTGATGAGGAGAACAATGGCACGTCGGGTAAAAATAATGGTGAGCCACTGGAAGGTGAATTGTGCCCACCAGATGAGCCCATTGATGGGGATGAAACGTTAACCATCCATGACTTAACAGCTGAAGAACTTCACTACATTCGCAGCCTTAGAAGCCAGAAAAAGAACAATCCCGCCAGCTAGCATTCCCTCCGGGCTGTCAGATGACGGCCTGGAACCCTCCCTCCCTGCACATCGTCAGAGAATCCTGTTTAGCTTAATGACAACGGTATTGAGTGACGCGGTCACTACTGTTGTCATTGCGGGGTGACCACTCATGACAATGGTAATGAGACTAGATAGCTCACTACTGTTGTCATCATCGACATCTCTCCAGACCAGCTTCTCAGGGAAGGTCTTACACCGCTCACTACCATTGTCGGAATCGCCGGTACAGACAAATCGCTGATACCCATGACACCATGACATCGGCAATGAGTCTTGGCAGCTCACTGCTGTTGTCATCATCGACAACTCTCCAGAGCAGCTTCTCGGAGAAGACCTCATACCGCTCACTACCATTGTCGGCATCGTCAGTACGGATTTATCGCTGATTCCCATGACACAATGACAACGGTAATGAGTGATTTGACTCACTACCGCTGTCATTTGCTCCCGGCGCATTTGAATGACCACTGTATTGACTAAGAATACTCACTACCGTTGTCATTCATGATTCAGACCAAGTTCTTACTGCTCCACCAGCACAATGACAACGGAAATGAGTTCTGTTGGTCATTACCGTTGTCATATGCATTCCAGGTTAATCAGGCCTTTCAGGTAGCTATGGTAAGGATTCACTCGCCGTACTGTCTGCTCGTACTTGAGGGGCGGGATGAATGACCGTGGTAGTGACCGCGTCACTCCCTGTCGTTGTCGTTGTATGAATACATGGCCTGTCGGTGACAATGGAAATGAGTCCAACCGCTGTCGTAGCTAACCTGATTGGTCAATGACAATGGATGTGATTTTTTCAAGTCTCTACCATTGTCATCGTTTCCAAGTACATTTCAGTGGGGTCGTTCCGGCGATGACGAATCAAGTGAGTGCGGGATCACAACCATTGTCGAGGCACAACTTGCCGGTTGTAGCCATACCGAACGCTGCGACAACGATAGTGATCTCGATCACTCATTACCGTTGTCACCAGGCGGATGGTGAAGCACCAGAATCACTACTGTTGTCATCTAACATTCTGCTACCCATGCAACCAATGACGATGGTAGTGAGCAACGCCGTCTACTTGCTGTATATAGGGATAGTATGATGAGCCATAACAATGGTAATGACTCACTACCATTGTCATAGTTCCTGTACTTGATTGCCGGTAACCAGACAAGGGTTAACCATTAAGTCACTACCGTTGTCATTACAGAAAGGTACTTTCCTTAATTGTCATTACCGTTGTCGACCATGCACCCTCTTACCAGTAGTAACGGTTCGTTAATTATGTGAAGGTGATCATTACCATTGTCACTGGTTACACTCCCGGCAGATTCAAAAATCGAGTGACAATGGATGTGAGTTCGATGCGCAGGACGGCATCTCAGTGCCGATGGCAATAGTTATGAGCTGACCAGACTGGTGACAACGATAATGAGCCAAGCATTGAAGCCCGTTTGCTACGACAACGGTAATGATTAGGCCTCACTACCGTTGTCAGACACGATGCTTACTTCGGCCAGGTAAGTTCATCCCACCGGGATTTTAACCAGGCAGGGTTTACAGGTTTTCTTGTCGGTAATATTGGCCGAGCTTCATACGCGATGAGATCGTCATCCTTAGCCAGGATAGTGGGGTGGAAATGGATTGTCAGGGTGCTGGGATTAATCACACACAGGCCGTTGTCGTATAACCGATGTATGTCTGCCCGAAGCCACAGGCCATTACTCCAGTGGTCAGAGCCCGCTTTATGATGCTCAATCAGATGTGCTGCTTCTCCCCTGCATTTTGTCTTCACACCGGTGACGACACACCGCTCCATGCAGTTGAAGTATACCCTGTCGCTGAATTTCTTCTGATCAGGACGGGACATCGCACCGTACCGGCGATATCCAAAGCGTTTTGGTGAGACTTTCTCATCCAGGTCATCGTCAAATGAATCCTGACTCTCAGGCCGGAAGGTCTTCAGACGAACTTCCCAGCGAATGCCGTCACGTGCAAATTGCTGCCCTACGCGTGGGTCATCATCAGGCCAGATAGCTATTCCCTTAGCTTTAACAGCCAGCCGGAACTGGCGGGCATCAGCAGGGGTTCCCGTGCGGGTTAGTGTCATAAATTCATGGACACTCCGGTACTCCACTGGTTCTCCTGATGAGCCAGCAGGCCTGGCGAGAACCTTGTCTTTAATATCGCGGGCGAGTTTATCGGTTTGATTTTTATCTGAAGCCATGTGAGCTATGCCATACCGGAAGAGGGAGGCATGAATAATGGGCTGTTTTCCGAGGATAAGCCATAGATACTCACTACTGTTGTCATTCTTGTCGATGACAACAGTAGTGAGTCTGGTTGGTATGCATCATGTCGAAATCGGAGCACCGGTGACTTATCGAATAGTCTGAACTGACTTGTAATGCGCTTGTGCAGGGTGGCCATAAGCCGTATTCGAGCGTGGAACTTCGAGGTGACCCGGCATCCATCCGGTCGTTTTTGCAACCCAGAAACAGCGTTCCTCACCGTCATCGGTAGTGACTCTAACACGACAACCTTCAAGCCCAATTAGTTGGGGGGAAAGATTACCGGGGCAGCATTTCCGGGAAGCGTTAGCATATACCTGCCCGCGCCGCATGAGTTCTGCACATTGTTCAAAATGTTCTTCTGTACCCAGTGCAGCTACTGGTGCTTCAACGTCCATCCAGTCAGCTACGGCGGTTGCTTTTGTATGCAGGAGATCAAATCCGTAGCTTGATAGAATAGAGCCACATTTAAGAACATAGAGCTGCTGCTCTTTGTTAATGTTTTCGAGTTTCATAGCCGCTCCTGTTAGATTATCGTTGCCTGTTATTTAAAACATGGCTTTTCAGTAAATAAATAACCACACCTGCATGACGATTGGGACGCGATAATAAATAACGAGTATCTATTAGCTTTGAGTGCCGAAAAAACCACAATCCATAAGTTGCTCACCAACGGTATTGTCGAATAACATATCGTCTACTGAAACTTCATAGCTATTCTCTGATGAAAAATATCCAGCGTTATCATAGTCGACTTCTAAAGCGTCACCATCAATAACCACAACCTCAGTATTAACGAAAAGATCATCAAGGTCTGAAATAACCTCAATATCTTCACTCTGTTCATCGGTAATGACAATGACAACCATATCATCTTCAAACTCGGAAGCTGATACTTCATCATATCTTGCTGCAATTAAATCTGACATATTAGCCTCCAGTTGAATGTGATTGCCTATATGTCTATATTACCACCCACATGCTTGTGACGAAGTGATTTGGCTTATTTTTAATCGTTTAAAACAAAAAAGCCACCCCGGTTATTTCCTTGGTGGCTAATTGATATTATCCCTCGGCTAGTTCCAGCGCTTCCTTCTGGGAAGTGGCTTCACCGAACCAGACCAGATCATAATGCGTGAAGTCAGTAGATAACATGCTCCTGACCCGTTGTTCCTCTGTTGCCACAGTGCGGCTATAGACAGCTACACAGCGCTCTCTCTTCCCGCCCCGCAATGATGAAGGGCTGTTGAAAATCGCAAAACACATCGTTTCCGGCTTAACGTTAACCCCGCCCATTTTTTCAATGACGTAATCATAGGCAATTTTTTCAATGTCATAAAATGAGCCGTCAGATGACACCATTGAATATTTCAGAACAGTACCCCCCAGAGCTCGCTTAATCTGGTGCTCCCTTTGCTGCTCGTTGTTCCAGCGAAAGGTTTGACGGCTGCTGGGGTGTCCTACTTTCTGTTCCGCTTTTGCACGTGGGCTATAGCCGTCAGCAATGAGTGAATCCATAAATTCACGCATTGATAAAATCTTACCGTTATGACGAATTTGTTTGGCTAGGAAGTTTTCAATACGTTTTTCGTTGGCTTTTTGAAGTGTCATTTTTTCTGGCCTATGGTTCGTTGTCGTTATATTCAGTAAACCATAGGTCGTTCATGTGACGAAACGTGTATTTATTCAACCCTATCTTCAATTATTTCGGTCATTAGAAAACGCAAATGATGATTATCGCCATCAGGATTGATTTTGTTTTTGTGATAATCCATTACGCTTACATTTCTTGCTTGTTTGAAGTGGTAATTATCCATCGCGTTTACAGTTTTCTCATAGTAAGCTTCAGCTGAATAATCCAATAAACTTCGATAATAGGCAGCGACAACATCCCATCGACGATTTTCCGATGCTTTACATAACTCTTCGTCGTCACCTATTGCCGCTATGATATAACCATATATATAGCCAAGACATATGTCATGATTAATGGCTTTTCTGAATAATTCGGGAGAATATACCATAAGTATAAAGCCTAAAGACCTATGTATAAATACCCTGCTGTCATGGACTATTTTTCTGTCATGTTCGATAGCTGATGGCGCGTTATCACCCTCAAGAGTAACAGGTTCAGGTATAGAGACTGACGGTTCCGCCCTCTCCTGTTTTGTTGCGCCAGCGAAAAACCTGCTTATACGTTCAAACATAATGTGTCCTCCGCATTTTTGACTCAGTATAGCCAGGAGCACTGGCCCGTGTGCGGGAACGGAAGATGACCGTCGATATCCCGTTGTTACTTAACCAGCCTTACCGTACTATCAGGTGAATTATAGTTCACGTGGATTAACCTATGTACAAACCCACCAGCGATGAATTTAAAGCAGAGATGAAACGCAAAGGCTGGACGCGGCAGGCGCTGGCACAGCGCTGGGGCAAGTCCGAAAGATGGATAAGTAATATTTCAGGTAATGAGGAACGCGAGCAGCATTGGAACGATGCGCTTGCAGGACTACCAGTATTAAAAAAAACCAAGAATAAGTGAAGTATAGTTCCCTTTTTTATTGATTAAATGTGAACTATAGTTCATGCTTTCTCGTGTGTTCGACTTCACTTCCCATCGAGGAGCAGCAGGCATGAACGTAGATCAGCGGCAACGTATTGAGCAGGAAATTGCCCGGGCAGCAGCAACCGGGTTGATTGAAGCAGGATATAGCATCTCGGTATTCGACTCAGAAGAGATTGTGCTGAAGCGCTCTACGAACGTAGAACGTATTGTTGAAGCCATGTTCTCTACTGATGAAGACTACTTCTATGCTTATCGCCCTGAAGAAACTGAACGTGCAGGTTACGTCCATTTTGTTTACGGCAATGAGGGATGGAATGTTATCAGCGATAACAGCCTGTCGCTTGAACCGGCGCTTGAAGCCGCTACTGCTCTGTCTGAGTCTTATGCCTGACCCTCAATGGCCCACTTAGTACTCGCAAGTGGGCTGTTTCTTATTCATACCCCATATGAATAGCAACATTATCACCACCTCGTGCCTATCCCTTTCTCCGTTCTTCGCCCCGGCACCAAGCCGTTCCGTTTTGTAATTGATGCCACAGCTGTAACGCGAAGAAATAAAAAGCCCGCTTGCAACGACTAAAGCGGGCTTTTTTTTATTCATACTGCATATGATTAACGGTCTATCCACCGTTCAATAATCCCATCAGGTACATCGAAATCATTGTCGCGGAAGAAATCCTTTTCGTATTTTCTGGCCTGCGGCATCGTCTTGAGTACGAAGAGGATGGCATCCTCCTTGGAACTGAACGAAGTCCGCGTAATGACGTGATCCGGCGCGTGAATGTGGGAGAGTGCCAGGCTTTCTTCGGTTCCTGGCTTACACAAATCACACCAGTGCTTATGCCAGAATGTCTCACCATTCTTCTTCAGCTTCGCCCCTGGTTCACCGGTTGGCGCTGGGTTAATAACCACCTCAAGAATATCTACCGGCTCATCTGCATCTCGCGCCGCATCGCCGAGCAGTTGATCGATAAGCAACTCCCCGGCTGAACTGACCAGGTTGCTGGCTATCGTGAAGCGACGGTGTAAGCCGCGATCTGCCTCTTGCTGAATCAGCGCTATCTGCGATTTAAACGATACCATATGCGTAAGCACAGCATGGTTAACGCCGAAATCAGGCCCATATGTCTCTATGTTTCGGTCTGCGCTAAAAGGGGCCATGTCCGGGCGCTGTTTTGTGCAAAAGAGACCCAGACTTGTTTTCTTATTGGCAAGATTATCGAGCTTACCCTCTTTGACCTCGTAATTTGAAATCAGACGGTGGGCTACCCGGGCCTTGAGTGCCTTATCATTCAGATTCTGATAGATATACTCGACCGCAGAGCCGCGTGTACCAAGATATAAGTATGACCACTCCTCACGGTCGACAATAAGACCAATCGGGATCATCATTACTGGCTTTTGAACGATCCCGCCAGTCGGTCGGTAGAAGTTCATTTCTTCAAAAGCATTAATCCACAATTCTGCCAGCTCGCTCAGACCTTCCTGGTTGCTGGGATTCAGACGCTTGAGAGTCTCACGGCCCAGTTCAATGTCTGCCAGAGCTTTAAGTTTCCGGTCGTAGCTTTCAAATACAGACTTTAACCCTTTCCACTCATCCACCAGCGGCCATTCTTTGAGGGTGCATTCAGATACGCTCAGTTCGTTAACCAGAGCCCATGAGCGAGATACCTCTTTCACACCGGTACGCGTCAGACTCAATACCACACGTATAGCCCATTTGTGTTTCTCAGCTGCATCGTTTCGTTCTTCAGCTCGTGGGGCTACATACAGGCCCAGTTTGCCGTTTGGCATTACCACAAGCCGTAGAGGAGAGTTTCCAAGTTGCTCACAGTAGCATTCAATTTGCGGGATGCTTGCATGACCTCGCCATGCAATTAAATCCATCATGGCAAGGAGCGCTTTCCATTGCTTCTCATCTTCCAGACCACTTTGGAGGGATGCACCTCGGTTTGCGCAGCGCCACGTCTGAATCGTTTTATCTACAGCCGCAACCCGGTCATTTTCGTCACCGATGTTCCCGGCGTTTAAAGCCGCCAGCATTTTGCTTCGGTATTGTTCTTCATGCGTTTCTTCCAGCTTCAGCAGTGCCGCAAGTTCTTTGAAGAGCCGGATGTAATAAAGATGGTTAGCCCGGATACGCCGGTTGTGAATGTAATATTCGAGATCGGCGGATTTCACCGTGTCCAGGCAAAGATAGCCAAGGCTATCAGAGGTTCTGAATTTTGAGAGGCATACCTTGGCATTGAATTCTCGTTTGTCTGACTTCGCATTACGGCTGTAGGTGTGCTGAACGACTGGCACATCAACGTAGATCTCTTCATTCTTCTGGTATGCCACGCTGGTACTACGGCTTTTAACGAAATCAACCGTGAATGAATGTCCCCGGTAGCCGTTACCTGAATCATCCTTAGCTGCCCCGGGTGCGGTAACCGGATTAACGACCTGTCTCCACTCACAAAAGACGCGTGAACCAGAACGCAGGTGCTGGTTCGCCTGCTTAATGTAGGACTCCAGCGATGGTCTGGTATCGGCCTCCGGGTCACTCAACAGACCGGTTCCATCTGCGTCATGAATAAAGCGGCAATATTTCTCCTGGAAGTCCATCGAGATGAAATTAATGTTACTACTGCGATCATAGAATTCGCCAAACAGGCGCTCACGCTGGTCGAGCCCGCAGCAAAGGATCAGGAAACGTTTATAGTGCAGCGCCATCTTTTCATGCGCCCGCAGCCGGTCAGTGTAAGCTACATCGCGGAAGGTGATGCGAGAACCGTCAAAACCGCGAAAAAGCGCGTCCTGCTCGTCACGTTCAGGGAACAGCGTATGAGCGCCCAGATGAGATTCAACCGGGCTGCATACCTGGTAAATATTTTCGCCGTCTCGTACCAGCAGGAAGACACATCTGTTTTGAAAGTCTTTGGCCGCAGCCTCCCACGGATCCTGATAATTGACGTGCCGTCTGGTGACGGCCATAACCAGTACGCAACGTTGGGTCGGGAAAATCTGCTCGATTAGGCCCGGGTGTTTTTGCAGTGCCTGGTCGAATAAATCTGCTTTGGTGAAATCGAACCAGTCTCCCAGATCCAGATAGACAGCGAGCTCCTCATCCATCAGTAGCTTTTTCTGGACAAATGTCAGAGGAATGTCGCTCGGGGCTGAATTGCCTTTGATTATCGTGTTGACGACAACATCTTTGCCGATGAAAAGATCCAGAGACGCAATCCCTTTCATCAGCGATTCAACGTTCTCCCTGCTCTCTTCGAATGCGGCCAGCTGCGCCGCAGCCATTTCCTGGTAATAGGGTACGACGGCCTGAACGGCCCTGGTAATTTCGTTATTCTTACCTTGTAGCCATTCAGATTGTATGACGGCCAGTTTATGTCCATGCCGAGCCGCTTCCATCATTCCCTTAATGCTTTCCTCATTGACACCGGATGTCAGCGCATTTTCTAACGGGCCGGTGGCGAGGTTTGTGTACTGGTCAATCGTCGCGGGTAGAGTATTGAGTTTGTTCTCGCTTTTTTCTGTCTGCTCTTTTTCAAGGCGTTCCGCAATGATCTCTTTCATGCGTTCAGGGTTTGTCATCGCCTCGGAAAGTTCAACGGTCAGCTTCTGAGCCAACTGCTGGCAGGCCTGCACTTCACTTTCGCGGACTTCTTTCGAGTCAGCAGCAAAGGTGAATTTGTTAACGAAGTCATCAAACAAAAAGCGGTGCTGAGTGAAGCTACGGGTAGTGCCACAAGTGCGGCCAGATTCATCGGTATATTCAAACCGAATGTGTTGGCCATGTTTTGATGGGTGGGTGCGCAGAATGACCGTATGCAGTTTGTTGTCGACCCAACGCAGCGATTCAATCAGCAGTACTTCGGAAGCGGCAATGTTCTCTTCAGCAATGGCTTCATTTGCCCGCCAGTACTGACCGCCTTGAAGAGAATGGAAACGTTCAATTCGCTCTACCGGTTGTTCAATGCGCACGATACCCGTCATTATGATCTCCTTCCCCCGGCTTTAGCCATGTTGCCGCTATTGTACTAGGACATGGTGTTTCTAATGGCTTAAATGGGGGACATATTGTTTGTGATACTTTGATTTTATCGTTGGGGGGGCAGGTGACGAATAGCTCTGGGGGATGAAAGGCAACGAAGAGTTGCCTTTTACGAAAAGGAAGATGCAGTACGAATTGCGGGTGGTCAGGAAAGAGGGTTTACCCAGCCTTTTCCGGTCACGAACTGAATTTTGCCAGCCTTTCTTAGCGCCTGTAACCGCCGGTCAAGAATGCGGAATGGCATCGGCTTATTCCTCTCCTCATCAGCGAGTCGGGAACACTCACCAGCTACGTCTGGAAGCATAATCAGTGAAAATGGAACCGGCTCTTTGCCGAGTATTTTCATGATCGCACTGTCCAGAACGGCGTACTTGTTTTTAGCAACTTGCATGTTCACTGTCCCCTCTCTCTATAGCGTGGTGATCGGTTCGCCTGATACCTACGGAACACATTCCGGTGGGACGGCCTTATTTTTATCCTGCCAACGTAGAGCAGCCTTAATACACTGCTTACACGTTATTTCACATACGTAAGGCCCGTACTCACCATCACTATGGGTGGCTGGGTTAACCCAAAGCTTGCCGTTACTTCCACCTGCGGCGGTGCAAAGAAAATCCCCTTCATTTCTGACCAGGCGCCCATCACGTATGTCCTCAAGTAAAAGCACGTGAATCACAGTTCGCCGGTTTATACCGTTACCGCTACTGTTTTCCGTCAGCCCGGAAATCACCGATTTGAATCCGCTTGTCCATCGTACCGGAAGATACAAACGAGCGTTTCGCTCTTGCGCCTGTTGCATCAGCTTCATATCGAGAGCGGCCTTTTGCTGTCGTTCTTCTTCTTGCCGTGTCAGACGTTGTCTGGCCTGTTCCTCTCGTCGGGCCCGGCTATCAATCTCAGTTTCAGCTTTAATATCGAACCGGTCAGGTGTAAGAAACAAAGTCGCACCTACCGGAGGGAGTGTGCCCTCCACCAGCAGCAGGTTATCCTTTGTTGCTTCCACATAAACTGTTCCAACCTCGGTAACCACACCCGTTTTATCTTTTTCCCCCCGGAACCAGAAGGGCGATGGGTAAGGAGGGTATTTGAGAACGATCATAATTTTTCCTTTCTGAAATACCGCATCGAGTTAATTTACTGGTTGTCA
>NZ_ALNJ01000006.1:0-36129 GCF_000293135.1 Klebsiella sp. OBRC7
CACGGAGAGGATTAGCTAAAAAACATCACCGACACGCAGAGCAAACCGACAACCAGGGTAATAAAGCTACCCACCGAGCGGTAGGGCTTCAGCGCCGGAATAAGATACGTGGAGAGGGTTGGCATGATGAACAGGATCATCGCGATAAGCGGGCCGCTGACGGCGTAAATCATTGAGATAGCATTGGGATTGATAAAGCAGACCACGAAGGTCAGCGTCGAAACCAGCAGGATCGACATCGCCCGGTTGAACGCGCGGCTTTTACGAATCCCCGCCTGGGCGAGGGACGTTTTGACGATTTCACTGGCCCCTTCAATCACGCCAAAATAGGTGCCAAGGAACGATTTCGACATCGCCACCACCGCCACAATAATCCCGGTGATCGCCAGCCACGCCGGCGACCCCGGCATCATCGACAGGGCGGAAAGAATCGTGACCCCTTGATGGCGGGCGGTTTCAATATAGCTCGCCGGTATCGACAGCAGGCAGCTGAAGACGAAAAACAGCACGCTGGCGCAGATGAGGGTGTAGGCCACCTTCATGATTTTTTTGCATTTACCCATGGCCTGCTCGCCGTATTTCTCCTGCTGATCGATAGCAAAAGTCGATATGATCGGCGTATGGCTAAAAGCGAAAACCATCACGGGAATCGAGATCCAGATTTGGTGGAACGTGTGCGGGGTCAGCTGCATCTGGCTGGTCAGATAAGACGGCTGCCAGCTCCCCATGAAATAGATGGAGAGGAACAGGAAACAGGCGATTAGCGGGAAGACTAAAAAGCCCATGACTTTAATCGTGACGTGGCGGCCCATTAAAAAGATCAGATTCAGCACCAGCACCACGCCCAGGCTGAGCAGCGCCCTGACCTGAGAAGTAATGGGTACATGCCTGGAGAGCTGCTCCGCGAGCGAGTTAGTAATGGCGACGGCGTAGATCAGCACCACCACGAAAAAGGCGAGAAAATAGAGGCCGGTAATCAGGCTACCGATCTTTTTACCGTAATAGTGATTAACGGCGCCGGTGATCCCCGAGCCCGGGGCGATGTTGGCGGAGAGAATAAACTGGCTCAGCGCTTTATGCGGCCAGTAGGTTAACGGCCAGGCGACCAGCGCGGTGATGAACAGAACGATAGCGCCCGCGGATCCCAGTTGGATCGGCAAGAATAACGTGCCAGCGCCTACAGCAGTGCCATATAAGGCGAAACTCCAGAGAGTTTCTTCTTTAGACCAAATTTTAGACATTATGCGACTTTATCAACCAGAAAACGAACAAAAAGGAGTGCAATTTATCACATTTATGAATGAGCTGTGGCGATAGTTTCTGGCGCAGAAATGAAGCGGCGGAGCGCCCGTTGCCGGCCGGGCGCTTTGCTAAAGATTACTGGCGGGCGGCGATCCGCTGCTGGCGAACCTTGATGACCCGCTCGCGCAGCATATCCCAGACCCAGTTAAAGGCCATGGTGTAGGGCAGGAAGAACAGCATAAAGCCGATTTCCAGCATAAACGCCTGCATCAGCGAAACGCCCAGCACCAGCGCGACCATCGTGACGCCGATAATAATAAAGCCTGACTCGAAGCCGATCGCGTGCAGCGCGCGGACCCGCAGGGTACGGACGACCCGGGTTACCGGCCACAGCCGGTCGAAGAGGGCGTTATAGATAATGTTCCAGACCATCGCCAGCGTCGCGAGCAGGATACTGAGCCCGCCCATTTCAACGACCGAACGCTGCATGAGCCATGCGGCGGTTGGGGCGAGGATCAGCGTCGCCAGACCTTCAAAGCTTATCGCGTGGATGACCCGTTCCGTCAGCGTTTTGCGCTGGGCGTTGACTTGTTGCATGGCTTGTTGCCTCCGGTCTTTATATGAAATTACCCGGCATTTTATGGATAAATATGATAAACAAAAGATATTATCCATCGATAAAGTAGATAGTTCATGCGCTATTCTCCCGAAGCTTTAACCGCGTTTGTCGAATCCGTGGCCTGCGGTTCATTCTCTGCCGCGGCGCGGCGGCTGCGCAAAAGCCAGTCCACCATCAGCACCGCAATCGCCAACCTGGAAGCCGATCTTGGCGTGACGTTGTTCGATCGCACCTCCAGACAGCCGACGCTCACGCCGCAGGGCGAACAGGTGTTGAGCTACGTGAAGGCGATTCTGGCGGCCAGCGACAGGCTGGATGAGCTGGCCATTTCGCTGTCTGGCAACACCGAAGCGCGTCTGACCTTTGTGCTCTCCGATACGCTGCATCCCGATGTGCTGGAAGATCTGCTGGCGCAGTTCGATCGTCGTTTTCCGCATACTGAATTTGAGTGCCTCATTGGCGAAGACGACGACGTTATCGATCTGCTGCAAAAGGAGCGGGCGCAGGTGGGGCTGATTGAGGCCAGGGACAGCTACCCGACAGAGATAGGCAGTATCCGGCTGCCGATGCAAACCGAAATGGCTATCTTCGTGGCACCCCGGCACCCGCTGGCGGCCCAGGGCAGCGTCAGTCGCGACGAGCTGTTCAGCTGGCGCGAGCTGCGCCTGAGCACCTATCTGGAAAATACGGCGGAACCAGCGCGCGGTCTGGTATGGTCGGCGCCTAACTATCTGCTGCTGTTCAGCATGGCGGCTCAGGGGTTGGGATGGTGTATTTTGCCCAGCGCGCTGGTGGAGGAGTTCGCCGGGAGCGGAAGCCTGGTGGCGCTGGATATTGCCGGCTGGCCGCGGATGATCTCCACCGATTTGCTGTGGAATAAAAAGGCGCCGCCGGGAGAAGCGGGAAGCTGGCTGCGTCAGCATCTGCAGGGGCACGGGCGCGAATAGGGGCCATTTTTGCCATCGCCGACGATCTTTGTGATTCCCCTCACTTTTTTTAAACAATTGCGAAAATTTTTGATAACAATTCACTACTATGATGCTGTTTCTTTGCGCAGAGGCGGAGCAGAGGTAGAGGATGAAAGATGTCGTAATCGTCGGCGCGTTGCGAACGCCAATCGGCTGTTTTCAGGGCGCGCTGTCGCGTCATTCGGCGGTAGAGCTGGGCAGCGTGGTGGTGAAGGCGCTTGTTGAGCGCAGCGGCGTCGATCCGCAAAGTATTGATGAGGTGATCCTCGGCCAGGTGCTGACGGCAGGAACCGGACAGAATCCGGCGCGTCAGTCGGCGATCCGCGGCGGGCTGCCTAATACCGTTTCTGCTATTACCATCAACGACGTCTGCGGTTCCGGACTGAAGGCGCTGCACCTGGCGACCCAGGCGATTCAGTGCGGCGAAGCGGACGTGGTGATCGCCGGCGGGCAGGAGAATATGAGCCGCGCCCCGCACGTGCTGACCGACAGCCGTACCGGCGCCCAGTTGGGCAATAGCCAGCTTATCGACAGCCTTGTCCACGATGGCCTGTGGGATGCGTTTAACGACTACCATATGGGCGTGACGGCGGAGAATCTGGCGCGCGAGTATGGCATCAGCCGTGAACTGCAGGATGCGTGGGCGCTTAGCTCCCAGCACAAAGCGCGGCGGGCGATTGATTCCGGGCGCTTTCGCGATGAAATCGTGCCGGTGACCAGCGAACTCAACGGTATTCCGCGACTGGTTGATACCGATGAGCAGCCGCGCGTCGACCCCAGCGCAGAAGCGCTGGCCAGCCTGCTACCGACCTTTGACCAGCAGGGTTCGGTCACCGCCGGCAATGCCTCAAGCATTAACGATGGCGCAGCGGCGGTGATGATGATGAGCGAAGCTAAAGCTGAGGAGCTGGGGCTGCCGATTCTGGCGCGGATCCGCGCTTTTGCCAGCGTAGGCGTCGATCCGGCGCTGATGGGGATCGCGCCGGTCCATGCCACCCGCCGCTGCCTTGAGCGCGCGGGCTGGAAGCTGGATGAAGTCGATCTTATCGAAGCCAACGAAGCCTTTGCCGCTCAGGCCATTTCGGTGGGCAGGGTACTGGAATGGGACGAGCGTCGGGTGAACGTGAACGGCGGCGCCATTGCGCTGGGCCACCCGATTGGCGCTTCCGGCTGCCGCATTCTGGTTTCCCTGGTGCACGAGATGATTAAACGTGATGCCCGCAAAGGGCTGGCCACGCTATGCATCGGCGGCGGCCAGGGCGTGGCGCTGGCGGTTGAACGCGAATAAGCCCTTTCTGATATATGTGTTAACTGAGCCTCCCTGTGGAGGCTTTTTTTTGCTTACCGCCAGGCGTTTTCCCTCCCCAAAATTCCTTTCTGACGCGCTATTTTGTTGAGCTTTGTCACGTCTTTCTGTGCCACCTTTTTTGAAACAAATATTTACGATCGCGATCACTAAAACATTATTGCCTAAAAAATAAAATACGGTTTTATAAAAACGAAACGATATTTTAATTATGAGGGGTAATTTATGTTCGCAAGATCTCTGGCCCTTGCTGCACTCTGCGGCATGTCTTTCGCGGCTTCAGCCGTCACGGTAGATTTACGTCACGAATTCATTGACGGCGGCAAATCGGATAAGAGCAACGCCGACCGCGTCTCAGTCTCCCATCGTTTCGCTAACGGCTTTGGCTTCTCCGTTGAGGCGAAGTGGAAGTCGGGCGGCGAGAACACCAGCCAGCCTTATTCCGATTTCGTCGGTAATGGTCATGAAGAGAGCATTAGCTGGCAGTGGAAAGCGGACAAGAACTTCTCGGTCACGCCGGGGTTCAATATTGAAAGTAACGATAGCCGCTCGATCTACAAGCCAAACCTGCGCGTGCAGTACAGCTTTGATAACGGCTTCTACGTTGCTGCCCGCTATCGTTATGACTATACCCGCTACCCGGCGAATGCAGGGAAAGACGATGATAAAGTTAACCGTGGCGATGCGTGGGCCGGTTACGTCTTCGGCGACTGGCGTACGGAGCTGAACTACGTTTACGCGCGCAGTAGCGAAGGGGTTAAGCGCAACGACAACAAACCGTACTCGCAGGAGTACAACCTCAAGGTTGCCTACAAGCTGGATAAAAACTGGGCGCCGTACGGCGAGCTCGGCAACGTCGGCGTCAACGATCGCAGCGACCGCCAGACCCGTTTCCGCGTAGGTGTTGCCTACTCGTTCTAATTTAAAAATGTCCTTATCGTTTACCCCGGAGCGGTCAGCCGGGGTTTTCTGTTGGTATTAATCCCTCTTCCCGGAGGCGGTGCTGCGCACCTGTCCGGGCTGCCCCATATGCCCGTCATGTAGCCCGGATAAGCGCAGCGCGATCCGGGGAAAACGCCGGGCATAAAAAAAGCCCTCCGAAAGGAGGGCAAGGCCAGTTACAGAAACACTAACTCAAACAGTGGCTAACGCTATGCCTTCAGCATCTCAGGCTGGGGCGGCAGCTTCGCGATATACACGGCAGGTTTGCCGTCTTTATCGGAGCTGAACAAAATGGCGCTATCGTCCGGCGTAAAGGACGGGTGCGGGTGGGTAACCTGGCGACTATTGGCCACGGTTGCCCAGGAGGTATCGTGACGCGCAACGCGGAAATAGGCCTGCTTCGCGACATCGAAAGCGTACAGATACGGATCGTTATCAATGGTGTAGCCGCTGGTGTCTTTGACGTCCACCGGGGTACCGGAACCATCGCCAACCAGCATCGTGCCGTCAAAGTTACTCATCAGATGCGAACAGGCCGGCATCTGCATCACCGCTTCATTAACGCCGGTATCCGGGTTGAAGCTGTAGATCGTCCGGCCCTGCTGGCCCTTCAGATAAGAGACGTACACCAGCGCGGAGCCGTTCGGTACCCAGAATTCGTGGGTGCAGCTTTCGCCTTCCGCATGCGCTTTGACTTTACGCACGTTGCTGCCGTCTTCATTCACCATCCACATCCGCGCATCGACCAGGTCGTGCGGCCCTTCATGGCAGAAGGCGACGGTATGGTCATCAAACGGACGATAAATTGGATGGCCAAGCCATTTCTTCTCTTCATGGATCACGCTGCTTTCGCCGGTTTGCAGGTCGACGCGCAGCAGGCGGCAGTGGGGGCCTTTGTGGAAGAAATCATGGAAAATCTGCCAGTCGTTGAGCGGCGTCCAGTCGCTTTTGGCAATCTCAATGCCAACCAGTTTGGTGCAATCGCTGTTGGCCACCCAGGTACCGTAGCCCACCCAGTCATCGGCGACGCGATATACTTCACGCTCTTGCAGCGTGGTGAGGTTAACCTCCAGCAGCGTACGGTCATTCTTAACGTAATAAAGGGATTTATCATCCGGAGAAAGGAAACCACCAAACGTGTTATCACCGGCGCCTTCCGTTAGCTGCACCGCCTCGGCCTTTGCGAGGTCCAGCAGATAGTAGTTCCAGTTGCCGTCGAATTCGCCGGCAAACAGCAGGTGGCTGCCATCGTTAAAAAAACACTTCTGATAGAAATAGTTACGATGACAGGTTACTTCCGGTGGGGTTAAGCGGGTGATCTCCGCGCCGGTGTCCGGATCGCGGCTGACGTCATAATTCAGTTTAACCCGCATGCCTTTAGCCATGATGTACTCCTTTTCCTTCCTGAAATGTCGCCCGCCTGCGTTGACCGGCCAGTTGGAAGTAGATTTAAAAGATAGGTGTTAATTTATCAAAACATCGTTTCATTATTTGTGATGGCTGACGCAATTCGCAACAACTTCTTGCTATAGATCGCGTTTTTTTGCTGACAGTACGGCCGGCATCCCTGCGCTCTTTGTTTTCTTGCCGTTTTTTTTCGATCCGCTGTCTTTTTTTTAAGTTTGAATAACTCATTGTATTTTATTGAATTAAATAGGAGTTTTACGGTTTATCAATCACCGCTTCGTGATCTGTTTTGCATTTTTAACATTTAACAGTCTTAAAATTGAAACGATGTTTTAATAATAATTGAAAATGACTTTAGCCGGGGCTAAGATGTGCTCACTGAAAAACGGAACTCTGTTTTATTTTTAGAAGGGGCAATCCCTGCGAGTTCTTCAAACCATAAGGGTCTGCAAAAGCCGCAGGCTGGACTATCAGAACCTTGCCTGTACCTACACAGGCTCTGAAAGATAAAGGAACCAAGTATGATTCTCGACGCATTCTCCCTGCAGGGCAAAGTGGCCGTGGTGAGCGGCTGTGATACGGGTCTGGGCCAGGGCATGGCGGTGGGCCTGGCGGAAGCCGGTTGCGATATCGTGGGTATCAATATTGTTGAACCGACGGAAACTATTGAGCGCGTCACGGCGCTGGGCCGTCGTTTTCTCAGCCTGACCGCCGATCTGCGCCAGATTGACGGTATCCCGCAGCTGCTGGAGCGCGCGGTGGCGGAGTTCGGCCATATCGACATCCTGGTTAACAACGCCGGCCTGATCCGTCGCGAAGACGCGATCGAATTCAGCGAGAAAAACTGGGACGACGTGATGAACCTGAACATTAAGAGCGTGTTCTTTATGTCTCAGGCGGCGGCGAAGCACTTTATTGCCCAGGGTACCGGCGGCAAGATAATCAATATTGCCTCGATGCTCTCTTTCCAGGGCGGGATCCGCGTACCTTCCTACACGGCGTCAAAAAGCGCGGTGATGGGCGTGACCCGTCTGCTGGCGAACGAGTGGGCCAAGCACGGCATCAACGTCAACGCGCTGGCACCGGGCTATATGGCGACCAACAATACCCAGCAGCTGCGCGCCGACGAACAGCGCAGCAGCGAGATCCTCGACCGTATCCCGGCGGGACGCTGGGGCCTGCCGAGCGACCTGATGGGGCCAGTGGTCTTCCTGGCCTCCAGCGCTTCTGACTACATCAATGGCTACACCGTGGCGGTGGATGGCGGCTGGCTGGCGCGCTAATATTTGCCGCGTTATCAGCGCAAAATGGAACCCTGCTTCGGCAGGGTTTTTTTATGGCTGAATAACAATTGTCCATATGATGAAACTGAAATAGTCCATATGGTTTATTTGTTTTCCAGGCGAGTATCTATATGTAACAGGGGTTCTTGAAGATGAAATGCTTATTTTCTGCTCTTATGAAAGTTGAATGTCCATCACAAAACCATTGCCTGTAGCAACTTAATCCATATCTTTGGCTTGTCACGCCTGACACCTTGCGCCGCCGATCCCGTAGTTTCATCGTATGTCTTACTTCGTCTGGCGGGAAAAAAATGACCTCAATCAGTCACGACTCTACAACTATGCCGCGTACGCTGCGCGATACCCGGCGCATGAATCAGTTTGTCTCGGTTGCCGCCGCGGTGGCAGGATTGCTGTTTGGCCTTGATATCGGCGTAATCGCCGGGGCGCTGCCCTTTATTACCGATCATTTTGTTTTATCCAGCCGCCTGCAGGAGTGGGTGGTGAGCAGCATGATGCTGGGAGCCGCCATCGGCGCGTTATTTAACGGCTGGCTCTCTTTCCGCCTCGGGCGCAAATACAGCCTGATGGTGGGCGCGGTGCTGTTCGTTGCTGGCTCCGTGGGCTCCGCGTTTGCGACCAGCGTCGAAATGCTGCTGGTGGCAAGGATCGTTCTCGGGGTCGCCGTAGGGATCGCCTCTTATACCGCGCCGCTGTACCTGTCGGAAATGGCGAGCGAAAACGTGCGCGGCAAGATGATCAGTATGTATCAGCTGATGGTGACGTTGGGGATCGTGATGGCGTTTCTCTCCGATACCGCATTCAGCTACAGCGGCAACTGGCGAGCGATGCTTGGCGTACTGGCTCTGCCGGCGCTGGTGCTGATTATTCTGGTGATCTTCCTGCCGAACAGCCCGCGCTGGCTGGCGGAAAAAGGGCGTCACGTGGAAGCGGAAGAGGTGCTGCGGATGCTGCGCGACACGTCCGAAAAAGCCCGTGACGAGCTCAACGAGATCCGCGAAAGTCTCAAGCTGAAGCAGGGCGGCTGGGCGCTGTTTAAGGTCAACCGCAACGTGCGGCGGGCGGTATTCCTCGGCATGTTGTTGCAGGCGATGCAGCAGTTTACCGGGATGAATATCATCATGTACTACGCGCCGCGCATCTTCAAAATGGCCGGCTTCACCACTACCGAGCAGCAGATGGTAGCGACTCTGGTGGTTGGCCTGACCTTTATGTTCGCCACCTTTATCGCCGTCTTTACCGTCGATAAGGCCGGGCGCAAACCGGCGCTGAAAATCGGCTTTAGCGTGATGGCCATCGGCACGCTGGTGCTGGGCTACTGCCTGATGCAGTTTGATAACGGCACCGCCTCCAGCGGTCTCTCCTGGCTGTCGGTGGGGATGACCATGATGTGTATCGCCGGCTATGCGATGAGCGCCGCGCCGGTGGTGTGGATCCTGTGTTCGGAAATTCAGCCGCTGAAGTGTCGCGATTTCGGTATCACCTGCTCAACCACCACCAACTGGGTGTCAAACATGATTATCGGCGCGACCTTCCTGACGCTGCTGGACGCTATCGGCGCGGCGGGAACCTTCTGGTTATATACCGCGCTGAACGTCGCTTTTATCGGCGTGACTTTCTGGCTGATCCCGGAAACCAAAAACGTCACCCTTGAGCATATTGAACGCAAGCTGATGTCCGGCGAGAAGCTGCGCAATATCGGCAATTAACTATAACGACTCGCGCGGCAGCCACGGGCTGGCAACCCTTACCGTCTCCCGATGGCTGTCGCCGTTAATAATGTGCAGGGCGCTCAGGCGCCCAATATCATAATGCGGGAGCTGTACCGTTGAGAGCGGCGGAAAAAACAGATCGCCGATCCCCACCATATTGTCGTAACCCACCACCGCCACATCCTGCGGAATGCGCAGCCCCTGCGCCAGTAGCGTCTGATAGACCATAAACGCGATGCGGTCGTTGCCGCAAATCACCGAGTCGAACGGCAGCGTGGGTTGCTGAATATGCGCCAGCACGACAGCGGGAATATCGCGATAGTGCTCATCGCCATAGGCCATATAGCTGTGATGGAGCGTATCCGGGTCAATCCCCGCTTCCCGGCAGGCGCGTTCCAGCCCCTGACGGCGGCGGACGGTCGCCAGATGATTCGCCGGGAGATGCAGGCACAGCGGACGGCGGTAGCCCGCAGCCAGCAGAGCCTGCACTGCCGTATACTGACCCTGTTCGTCGTCCGGGATATAGCTGGCCACCGGGTCGTGCAGGCTTTCGCAGTTGGCCAGCACGCAGGGGAGGGTTAACAGCTTGGCCGGTAGCGGCACCTGGCGCAGACCCATCGTGGTGTAAATAATGCCGTCCGGACGGTGGGAGAGCAGCAGGTCGACAATGGTTTCCGGGCTATCGTCAGAGAACATGTTGACCACGAAGCTGTTCCAGCCGTGCGCCCGCGCGGTCTCTTCGATGGAGAGAGTAATCTCCACCGAGAACGGCGTGGTGACGGTATCCAGCGCCAGCACCCCGATGGTGTTTGGCGTCGCGTGGGCGCCGCGAATTTTCTTCGCCGACAGGTCGGGGACGTAGTTGGTCTCTTCGATAGCCGCCTGGACCCGAGCCAGGGTTTCCGGCTTGAGTCTTTCCGGGCTGTTTAGCGCCCGGGAGACCGTCATCAGCGACACATTCGCCAGCTTTGCCACATCTTTCAGAGATGCCATATTAAGTGCTCCACCCCTGCCGTCGGCAACGGGTTTTACTAAGTTACTGATGTAAAAGGATCATACGATATTCTATCGTACACCCGATGCCGATGCAGACGAGGAATATTTGATCGCGATCCCACTCTCATTATGTTAACGTTAACTTTTGTGATTAACATCATGAATCTCAGCAAAACGACATGAGATTCGTTTTTTGTTAACGTTACCATATCAGCATTACTCCTACATGAGAATGTCATGATGAAAGCGCACCCCTCACAAAGCTATCCGTTACTCAGCGCGTTACTGTTTTTCTTTTTCGTGACCTGGTCCTCTTCAGGTTCGCTGCTCTCGATCTGGCTGCACCAGGAAGTGGGCCTTAAACCGGGGGATACCGGGATTATCTTCTCGGTGCTTTCCGTCTCGGCGCTTTTCGCGCAGGTGTGTTACGGCTTTATTCAGGACAAACTCGGCCTGCGTAAAAATCTGCTCTGGTACATTACCGTTCTGCTGATCCTCTCCGGCCCGGCCTATATGCTGTTTGGCT
Source organism: Klebsiella sp. OBRC7 (assembly GCF_000293135.1). Classification (NCBI taxonomy): domain Bacteria; kingdom Pseudomonadati; phylum Pseudomonadota; class Gammaproteobacteria; order Enterobacterales; family Enterobacteriaceae; genus Klebsiella; species Klebsiella sp. OBRC7. The sequence goes on from NZ_ALNJ01000006.1 coordinate 11,023, forward strand.
ATCTACTCAAAATTAACGTGTTGCTCGGCAGCATCTTCGGCGGGATCTATATCGGACTGACCTTCAACGGCGGTATCGGCGTACTGGAGTCCTATACCGAGCGCGTCGCGCGCCAAAGCCAGTTTGAATTCGGCAAAGCGCGGATGTGGGGCTCGCTGGGCTGGGCGGTGGCGACCTTCTTCGCCGGTTTGCTGTTTAATATTAACCCGCATTTAAACTTCGCGGTGGCCAGCTGCTCCGGACTGGTCTTTTTTATACTACTGGCGCGACTGCGGGTCTCTTCCGCGCCGCACGCCATGCAGGAGGCGGTATCGGGCGGTAAAGTGACGCTGGAGGACGCTCTGCGTCTGCTGACCCTGCCGCGCTTTTGGGCGCTGGTATTCTTCGTCATCGGCACCTGTATCTACGGCGTTTACGATCAGCAGTTCCCGGTCTACTTCTCTTCCCAGTTCCCGACCCTGCAGGAAGGTAACGAGATGTACGGCTATCTGAACTCGTTCCAGGTGTTCCTTGAAGCTGCCGGTATGTTCTGCGCGCCGTGGCTGGTTAACCGTATTGGCGCGAAAAATGGCCTGATCTTCGCCGGGATGGTGATGGCGATGCGTATGGTGGCGTCCGGGCTGGTGGAAGGGCCGCTGCTTATCTCCATTACTAAACTGCTGCACGCGGTCGAGCTGCCGGTGCTGCTGGTCTCCATCTTTAAATACAACAGCCTGAACTTCGACAAGCGTCTCTCCTCAACGCTGTATCTGGTGGGCTTTGCCTGCACCAGCTCGGTTATCGCGACGGTGCTGTCGCCGCTGGCTGGCTATAGCTATGAGAAATACGGCTTCGCCCAGTCCTATCTGATTATGGGACTGCTGGTGTTCTGCACCACCTTTATCTCCATCTTCTTGTTGCGTTCCAGTAAGTCCTCTTCGGACCCGCTGATGCCGCAAACTTCCGCTATCTGAATCAAAAGAGTAATGAATATGACTTATTCCATTCCCCGGGCCGAGCAAGAACTGCAGGCCAAACATGAAAAGCTGAACCTGCGCTGGTATCCGCGCTATCACCTGGCCGCCCGCGCGGGTTGGATCAACGATCCCAATGGCCTGGTCTGGTTCGACGGCTGGTATCACGCCTTTTACCAGCACCATCCGTACTCCACCCAATGGGGACCGATGCACTGGGGTCACGCGCGCAGTAAGGATCTGGTGCACTGGGAGCATCTGCCGGTGGCGCTGGCCCCGGAAGGCCCGGAGGATAAAGACGGCTGCTTCTCCGGCTCCGCGGTGGTGGATGGAGATACGCTGGCGCTGATTTATACCGGGCATAAATTCCATGGCGATCCCAGCGATGAAGCCAACCTGTATCAGGTGCAGTGTCTGGCGACCAGTCGCGACGGGATTCACTTCGAGCGCCAGGGGATCGTGGTTGACACCCCGCCGGGCATGCACCATTTCCGCGACCCGAAAGTGTGGCGAGAAGGGGACAGCTGGTACATGATCGTCGGCGCTCGCGATGGTGATACCGGCCAGGTGCGGCTGTATCGCTCAGCCGATCTGCGCCAATGGCAGGACGCGGGCGTGCTTGATGAAGCGGAAAAAGAGATGGGCTACATGTGGGAATGCCCGGATTTCTTCGCCCTCAACGGCAAACATATCCTGATGTTCTCCCCTCAGGGGCTGGCGGCGAAAGGCTATCGCAACCGCAACCTGTTCCAGAGCGGCTATCTGCTCGGTGAGTGGCAGCCGGGGCAGGCGTTTGTACGCGAGGGGGCGTTTGTCGAAATGGATCACGGGCACGATTTCTACGCCCCGCAGAGTTTCCTCACGCCCGATGGTCGCCGCATTGTCATCGGCTGGCTGGATATGTGGGAATCGCCGCTGCCGGAGCAGCAGGACGGCTGGGCGGGCATGCTTTCGCTGCCGCGCGAGCTGAGCCTGAGCGCCGATAACCGCCTGCAGATGCGTCCGGCGAAAGAGGTCGAGAGTATGCGCGGCGCCAGCTTCCCGTGGCCGGTCACGACGCTGAAGAACCAGCGGACCACGACGGTGGAAAACTGCGAGGCGATGGAGGTGATCCTGCACTGGGACTGCGCCAGCAGCAGCGCTGAACAGTATGGCCTGAGCTTCGGTGAGGGGCTGCGCGTTTATGTGGATGCGCAGATGCAGCGCCTGGTGCTCGAGCGACACTATCCGCAGTATGGCCTTTGCGGCACCCGCAGCGTCCCGTTGACCGAAGGCGCCGATCTGCAGCTAAGGATATTCTTCGATAGCTCTTCCGTCGAAGTGTTTGTTAATGATGGCGAGGCCTGTCTTAGCAGTCGTATATATCCCGATGCCGATCGCCGCGAATTGGCTTTATTTGCCTGGAGCGGTTCGGCTTATTTAACTGAAGCCGGCGCCTGGCAGCTGGAATAAGTTTTACTGAATAGTTGTTAATAACCCGTCTTCGACGATGGGCGGGTTATTATTGTCACTGTTGTCGAGCTTTACCCATAAATAAAAATACTATTTAACTAAATAATAAAGGGTTATTCCGATGAATAAAATCTGGGTCGGGTGTGTTCTGACGTCTTTATTTACCCCTCTGGCTAATGCTCAGGCGCCGTTATCCCTTGAGGAGCGGCTGGCGCAAATGGAACAACGGCTAAAGGCGACAGAGCAGCGGGCGGCCAGCGCGGAGGCGGAAATCCGCGCGCTAAAAAAACAGGAGGTGCCAGCGACGACGGTGGCCAGCGCCGCGCCGGCTAAGCCCGCTTTACAACTTAATGATTATGGTGAATTAAAATTCTATGGTGACGTTGAGTTTAATATGGACGGCGCCAGTCGCACCGGTAGCCTGACGTCGGTGAAAACCAGCGCCAATAAAAACTGGGCGCCGGGAGATAAAGAGCGCTGGGATATTAATGGGCGTATTCTTCTCGGCTTTGATGGATTACGCAAAGGGGCTAACGGTAAATATGCCGGATTCAGCGTGCAGCCGCTGGCGGATATGAACGGTAAAATGAATCTTGATGATGCGGCCTTTTTCTTTGGTCAGCAGGATGACTGGAAAATTAAAATCGGTCGCTTCGAAGCCTACGATATGTTCCCGCTTAATCAGGATACGTTTGTCGAATATTCTGGCAACACGGCGAACGATCTGTATAGCGACGGCTACGGCTATATCTATATGATGAAAGAGGGGCGCGGACGCAGCAGCAGCGGCGGCAACTTCCTGCTGAGTAAAAATCTCGATAACTGGTATTTTGAGGTGAATACGCTGGTGGAGGACGGCAGCTCGCTGTTCGTGGACCAGAATTATCACGGCAACGCGCTGGATAACCGTAAAAATGTGGTTTACGTGCGTCCGGTCGCGGCCTGGCAATCCGGCGCCTGGTCGGTAGCGGCGGCGATGGAGAGTAACCTCGTTAATAATGCTTACGGTTATGAGAATCAGAATGGACGTTGGGTCGATCAGTCCAGCCGCACCGGCTACGGCATGACGATGAGCTGGAACACGCTGAAAACCGATGCCGAGGACGGGGCGGTGGTAAACTTAAGCACCGCGTATCTGGATGCGGCGGACGAAAAGGATTTCAGCGCCGGTATCAATGCGTTATGGCATCGCGTGGAGCTGGGCTATATCTACGCGCATAACAAAATCGACCAGTTTAATATGTCCGGCGTCAACGCGGAGTGCGATGGCGACTGCGCCATCCTGGCGCCGGGGCGCTACGACATTCACACCCTTCATACCTCATGGCATCTGCCGAATATTATGGATATGCCGAACTTTAATATTTATCTCGGGGCCTATGCGTCATGGCTCGACTCATCGGCGGCGAAAAGCGGCAATACCGATGAACGCTACGGCGCGCGGGTGCGGTTTAAATATTTCTTCTGACGGTCTTCCCGGGTCGCGGCGTAAACGCCTTACCCGGGCTACCGGCACGCAGACGGCTGTGAACCTGTAGCCCGGCTAAGCACCGCGCGAGCCGGGACGTTGCCGAATTACTACACCTCCGCCAGATACAGCGCCGGCATGCCCTCTTTATCGGAGGTAAACAGCACCCAGCGGTTATCCGGTGAAAATGAGGGATGCGGATGCGTCGCCTGGCGCTCGCCTTCAATCACTTTCCAGGTGGAGTCGTGGCGGCACACCGCAGTCTGCTTATCGGCGGCAATATCAAACACCCAGATAAACGGATCGTTAAGCTGAATATCGCCGGTGCTGTGCGGCGCGCCGTCGCCGACCACCAGCGAGCCATCGTGATTGCTCATCAGATGTGAGCAGGGAGGAATCGCCATCAGCTGGCGGTTTTCCAGGGTTGCCGGGTCGGCGCGGTACAGATAGCGATGCGGATCGTTTTCCTGATGCGCGACATAGTAAAGCGCAGATCCATCCGGCACCCAGAATTCGTGGGTAAAGCTCTCTCCCGACCGGTGCTGGCGAACCTTGCGCATATGGCTGCCGTCAGCGTTAATAAGCCACATTCGGGCATCGATAGCATCGCGCGGGCCTTCGTGGCAGAAGGCGATGGTGCCGTCATCAAACGGGCGGTAAATCGGGTGGCCGAGCCAGCGTTTTTCCTGCAATACCACGCGCTGCTCGCCGCTGCGCAGGTCGATATTAATCAGCCGGCACTCCGGCTCGGTGAAGTAGAAGGCGCGGAACTTGCCCCAGTCGGTCAGCGGCTGCCAGTCGCTTTTTTTGATCTCGATACCCACCATCTGGCTGCAATCGCTATTGGCGACCCAGGTCCCGTAGGCCACCCATTGGTCATCCACCTGATACACCACCTGCTCCTCCAGCGAGGCCAGATCCACGCGGCGCAGCTGCTGGTTGTTTTTCACGTACCACAGCGACCGGTCGTCGGCGGACAAGAAACCGCCAAAGGTGTTATCGCCCGGCCCGTCGGTGAGCTGGGTGGCCTGCTGCCCGGCGATATCGAGTAAATAGTAGTTCCAGTGGCCTTCAAACGCGCCGCCGAAAATCAGCTTGCTGCCGTCCCGGGTAAAGCATTTTTGATAGAAGTAGTTGCGGTGGCAGATAACATGCGGTGGCGTCATCCGGATCACCTGGTGACCGGTTTCGCTGTCCTGCGTATGCAGAAAGCTCAGCGGGATGATTTTACCTTTCATGATTCATTCACTCCTTGCTAAAAAAATACCCCGCAGCCGGAGCTGCGGGGTAGATACGGATAGCGGTTAATTAGCGCATCGCGCGGCGCAGGATACGGTCAGACTGACGCTGGAAGTCAATTGCCGTCTCTTCTACGGTTTTCTGCCCGTAGTCGATGTACTGCAGAGAGGTGCCGAACTGGGCAACGATCTGCGGGTCGTCAAAGTATGGCGATACCGAGAGTTTGGCCGGCAGGGACTGCGCCAGACGCAGGCCAGACACCGCCGGATCGTCCTCTTTGATCGCGCCGTTTTCGGTCAGGTATTGCACCGCGACTTTGCTCAACGGCACGCCGCGCTCCAGGCCCAGCGTCTCAACCCCTTCTTTGCTGTTCAGCAGGAAGTTGATCACCTTCGCCGCCGCTTCCGGGTTTTTAGTCGATTTACCAATCGAGAGCATCTGCGCAGGTTTAAAGAACAGGCCTGCGTCGGTGGCGCCCGGCAGCATCGGATAGCTGCCCAGCTCCAGCTTCGCTGGCGGCTTCAGGTTGTCGGAGTATTTGTTAATGGTGGAGTTCCACATATAGGTTCCTGCCCACTCGCCCTGAATCCACGGCTTCATTTCATACATATTGCTCTTGCCGAACGAGGCGTAGTACTTGGTGTCCGGCATGACGTGGCTGTCGATAAGCTTTTTGTACATCTGGAAAAATTCGACCCACTGCTCTTTGCTGTAGGAGAATTTTTTGGTTTTTTCATCGATAGCCGGCTGGTTGTACTTCTGAATCATATATGAATTCAGCAGCGCCAGGGTGTCCTGGTGCTCCAGCACTACCGGGTAATACTGTTTACCCAGCTTGCTCTCGAAGGTTTTACCCGCCGCCATCAGCTCGTCCCAGGTCTTCGGGTACTCGACGCCCGCTTTTTTCCAGGTCTCGTCGTTGAAGTAGAACACGCGCGCGGTGACGGAGATCGGAATACCGTTAAGCTTGCCGTCCACCGTGGTGGACTGCAGCTCTTTGGCGTCAAACTGGCTCAGGTCGATCACGTCCTTCATCTTATTCAGATCGTAGAAGCCTTCGCCGTTTTTCGAGAAGATCGGCAGCCAGTTCCAGTTGGTTTGCATCACGTCCGGCTCGGTGCCGCCGGCGATTTGCGTGGTCAGGCGCGAAAGGTGACCGTCCCAGCCGGTATATTCCGCCTTCACGTTAATATCCGGATTGAGTTTATGGAACTCTTCCAGCGCCTTCAGGGTCACCTGGTGGCGGCCGTTGCCGCCCCACCATGACATACGCAGGTCGACATCCTTCGCCATGGAAGGCAACGCGGTAAGGGCCAAAGTTGCGGAGATTGCGGCGCTTAAAAGCACTTTTTTCATTTTAATACTCCAGGGTTCACAGAGAGATGTTCTGTTCAGTTTTGGCGTCAAAGATATGACACTTGTTGAGATCGAATTTGAAATGCACCTTGCGATGCAGTCCTTTCTCAATCATGGGCTTCGCTTCATCGGACGGCACGCGGGCGGTCAGTTCATAATCGGCCACCTTCAGGTAGACGAAGAATTCATGGCCCATGTTTTCCACGCGTACCATTTCGCCGGTGCATGAACCTTCGGCGAACGGTTCATCGGAGATGGAGACAAACTCCGGGCGCACGCCGAAGAACACCTGCTGGTTCTTGTGGGTGTCGACTTTGCTCTGCAGCCTGTCATTGAGCGGCAGCAGGCCATCGCCAACGGTCAGATGCAGGCGACCCGCTTGCTCAACCAGCTTGCTGGGACGAATATTCATCTCCGGCGCGCCGATAAACCCGGCCACAAACATGTTTTTCGGCTTGTGATAGAGGTTGTCCGGGGTATCCACCTGCATGATATGGCCCAGCTTCATCACGCAGATGCGGTCGCCCATGGTCATCGCTTCTGTCTGATCGTGGGTAACGTACACGGTGGTCGCCGGTTTACCGGATTTCTTCAGCTGCTTATGCAGGTCGGAAATACGGATGCGCATCGAGGCGCGCAGCTTGGCGTCAAGGTTAGAGAGCGGTTCATCGAACAGGAACACATCCGGCTTCTTCACAATCGCGCGGCCTACCGCCACGCGCTGCGCCTGGCCGCCGGAGAGCTGGCGCGGCAGACGATCCAGCAGCTCTTCCAGCTCAAGGATTTTCGCCGCTTCGTTAACCTGGGCTTCAATCTGATCTTTCGGCAGCTTGCTCAGCTTCAGGCCGAAGGCAAGGTTTTCGCGCACCGTCATATGCGGATAGAGCGCGTAGTTCTGGAACACCATCGCGATACCGCGCGCTTTCGGCGCGAGGTTATTCACGATTTTCTCGCCGATCCGCACTTCACCGCCGCTGATGGTTTCCAGACCGGCCAGCATGCGCAGGGTAGTGGATTTGGCGCAGCCGGACGGCCCAACGATAACCATAAACTCGCCGTCCGCGATTTTCAGATCGATACCATGTACCGCTTTGAAGCCGTTGGAGTAGACTTTTTCCAGTTTGTTGAAAATAACTTCAGCCATGATATTTCCCTCTTAACCTTTAATTCCGCTGCTGGTAACGCCCTGTACGAAGTAGCGTTGTGCCAGGAAGAACACGATGATGGACGGCAGAATGGAGATGCTCGCCATTGCCAGAATTTCGTTCCACGGAGCGCCTTCCGTGACGTCGATGGACATTTTCAGCGCCAGCGCGATGGGGTATTTATCCACGCTGTAGACGTAAATCAGCGGACCGATAAAGTCGTTCATGGACCACATGAACTGGAACAGCGCCACCGAGATAATCGCCGGTTTCAGAATCGGCACCACTACGTACCACAGCACCTGAATGGAGTTGCAGCCGTCAATCTGCGCCGCTTCTTCCATGTCGCGCGGAACGCCGCGCAGGAACTGAATCAGCATGAAGACGAAGAACCCCTGAGTGGCAAAGGCCAGCGGCAGGTACAGCGGCAGATAGCTGTTCAGCATGCCCATTTCACGGAACATCAGGTACTGCGGGATCAGCAGTACGGTGCTCGGCAGGAGCATGGTGGTGATCAGCGTGGCGAACCAGAATTTCTTCCACGGGATCTCGAAGCGGGCAAAGCCGTAGGCCACGATGGTGGAGGAGATAATGGTCAGCAGCACTTTCGGGATCACATACTTGAAGGTGTTCAGCATGTAGTGGCCGAAGTTGTACTCAGTGCCGGTTTTCCAGCCGTTGATAAAGCCATCCCAGGTCGCGTGGGCAGGCCACAGGCTCAGGGTGGTGAAGATCTCGTGGTTCGGTTTGAACGACGCCGAGAACATCCATACCAGCGGGTAGAGCATCAGCAGGCCGACGAACAGCAGGATCACATAGCGAATCGAGCGGCTAATTTTTTCACGACGCAGCGTCCGCGCGACTTCACGTTCGGCGATGTCCCTTGCTTCAGAGATGTGTTGGATATCAGCCATTTTTGCCTCCCTTATCGGCGGAGTAGAACACCCAATATTTTGAAGACTTAAACGCGATGGCGGCGAAGACCGCGACCACCAGGAACAGCACCCACGCCAGCGCCGCGCCGTAGCCCATATCGAAGTACTTAAAGGCGGTGTCGTAGATATAGAGCGAGAACAGATAGGTGGAGTAGGTTGGGCCGCCGCCGGTAATGACGTACGGGCCGGTAAACTCCTGGAACGCCTGGGTGGTCTGCATGATGAAGTTGAAGAAAATCACCGGCGTGATCAGCGGCACGGTGACCTTCATAAACATCTGCCATTTTGACGCGCCATCGATCATTGCCGCTTCATATTGTGATTGCGGAACGTTCTGCAGCGCCGCAAGGAAGATAACCATGGCCGAACCGAACTGCCAAACGCGCAGCAGGGTAACGGACATCAGCGCCAGCGAGGGCTCGCCGAGCCAGTTGACCGGGTCGAAGCCAAGCACGCCGATAAAGCTGTTCAGCAGGCCATCGATAGCAAACAGCGCGCGCCACAGAACGGCGATCGCCACCGAGCTACCGAGAATGGACGGAATATAGTAGGCGGTACGGAAAAAACCGATGCCGCGCAGCTTGAAGTTGAGGACAAAAGCGATCCCCAGGGCGAAAGCCAGTTTTAACGGGATGGTTAAAAAGACATACGCGAACGTCACGCCCATCGATTTCCAGAAGAGGCCATCTTCGGTCAGCATGTAGCGATAGTTTTCGATGCCGTTAAACACCGGTGGGCTCATCAAATCGTACTCAGTGAAACTGAGGAAGAAAGATGAAACAAAGGGAAAGGCGGTAAAGACTATCAGCCCTATGATATAGGGCGATATCCATGCCAATCCCAGCATTTTGTTTTCATTCATACATACCTACCTGGCTTGCGAGTTTGTAATACGGATTCGGGTTAACTGTCTCTCCCGCGGTAGCGCCGCCGGAGAGTTAATGCGTTCCTGGTATGTCGGCGGTAAATGCTTCCTTGTTAACTGTGCGTTTGTTGAGAACTTTTGCGCTCTTATCATCCCTGGAGAGCATATGTTTTTTGATTTTGTCTTACCCGGCGTCCTGATTTTGTAAAACGCCGTTTTAATTTTATTTTATTGCTATTTATTACGGAGTCATTCGGTTCATCGCGGAAATGTGATCAAAGTCGAAACGATGTTTCAAAAAAGTGCTGGCGCGCGCATTTTGCCAGGAGCCAGGTCATAGAAAAGGATGAGAGACAGGCGTAGTAAGGTGATTCAGGTGGGATTAATTGCTCGGCTAATCATTGCGACATGACATACATTATGACAATTATTATTAGCGGAAAAGTTCAGAAAATGGTGGGCATGCGCAGCATGCCCCAGGGAGGAGAGATTACTTTTGCAGAAAATCCTGACGAACGGGGGTAAAGGTATCAAGAAGCGTGCCCGGCTTCAGGCACACGCAGCCGTGCATAATTTCCGGCTTCTTATAGAGCGTATCGCCGGCGCTGACCACGTGCTTTTCATCACCGATGGTGAACTCAAACTCGCCGGAGAGCACATAGGTGAGCTGCTCGTGGGGATGATTATGCATCGGCCCGATAGCGCCCGCTTCGAAGTTCACTTCAACCGCCATCATCTTGCCATCGTGCGCAAGGATGCGGCGGGTGACGCCATTGCCCAGATCTTCAAGGGTGGTCTCTTTATGAAAAATAAACATCTGCAGGTCCTGTAATTAAATGAAACAATGTTTCATTTAATCTATCGCATAATCTTCTAAAAGGAAACGATCGCCTGGAGAAGTGGAAACTCGATCACAACTTTGTTTTACTGAAACTTCACGCACGGAGGGATGATGAAAACGATTGGTCTGTTAGGCGGCATGAGCTGGGAATCGACGATTCCTTACTACCGGCTTATTAACGAAGGTATTAAAACGCGTCTCGGCGGCCTGCACTCCGCCAGCTTGCTGCTGCATAGCGTGGATTTCCACGAAATTGAAGTCTGCCAGTCTACCGGCGACTGGGATCGGGCGGGCGAGATCCTCGCCCGGGCGGCGCTCGGGCTACAGCAGGCGGGCGCTGAGGGGATTGTCCTTTGCACCAACACCATGCATAAGGTTGCGCAGGTCATTGAAACGCGCTGCGATGTGCCGTTCCTGCATATTGCCGACGCGACCGGCCGGGCGATTACTGCGAAGGGCCAGCGCCGCGTGGCTCTGCTGGGGACGCGCTATACCATGGAGCAGGATTTTTATCGCGGCCGCCTGCAGCAGCAGTTCGCTATCGACACGCTGATTCCGGAGGCGGAAGATCGCGGACGTATCAACCAGATCATCTTCGACGAGCTGTGCCTGGGAACCTTTAGCGCAGACTCGCGCGACTACTATCTTCAGGTTATTGAGCTCCTGGCGGAGCAGGGGGCGGAAGGGGTGATTTTCGGCTGTACCGAAATCGGCCTGCTGGTGCCGGAAGAGAGCAGCCCGCTGCCGGTATTTGATACGGCCGCGATCCATGCGGCGGACGCGGTGGAATTTATGCTGTCGTAAGTACTGCTTCGAGCGGCGTCAGGATGCGCGGCATGCTCTCTTGCAGATGGCGGGCGAAGGCATCGACCAGCGCGGAGCCGGGACGGTGCAGCGGGCGCACCAGGCTAACGGTAAAAGGCACTTCAACGCTAAAGCGGCGTACCACCACGCCGTTCCCGGCATAATCGAGGGCGGTAAGCGGGTTAACCACCGAAATGCCGACCCCGGCCCGCACCATCGCGCAGATGGAGGCGGCGCTGTGCGTCTCCACCACCATCCGCCGTTTGACCTGATGTTCGACAAACAGGGCATCGAGCAGCTGGCGATAGCTATCGGTGCGCGACAGGCTAATGTAGTTTTCGCCGTGAAAATCCGCCGGCGTCAGCGCCGGCTTTGCCGCCAGCGGATGGCCCTGCGGCAGTACGCACACTTCATTGAGGGTCAGCAGCGGCGTACGCTCGGTTCCGGCGGGGGTATGCAGAGTTTCCGTTAATCCCAGATCGTGGCGCTGGGCCGACAGCCACTCCTCCAGCAGCGGTGATTCCTGGGGGACAATTTGCAGGCTGACCTCCGGGTAGCGGGCTAAAAACGGCGCCAGCAGCAGCGGCAATAGCGATTGGGAGAAGACCGGCAGACAGGCTATCGACAGCTCGCCCTGGCGGAACTCGCGCAGGCTTTCCGCGGCGCTGACGATTCTGTCCAGGCCATACCAGGAGCGTTGGACCTCTTCAAACAGACGTAATCCCTGAACCGTAGGCTGCAGGCGCCCGCGGGTACGGGAGAACAGCGTCAACCCCAGCACCTTTTCAAAACGCGCCAGCTCGCGGCTGACGGTGGGCTGCGAGGTATGCAGCATACGTGCGGCCTCGGTCAGATTGCCGGTGGTCATCACCGCATGGAAGATTTCAATATGGCGCAGGTTGACGGCGGGCATGGGTGTTCCTTAAGTGGCGCAAGCCATATCATTTTTGCATAGACTGGCAATAAAACGATATTTTTTATTACGTACGCGCTGTGGCGTAATCGTAAAAAACAGAGATAACGCACACACAGCACCGGAGTTCTTTATGCCACACTCGCTTTACGCCACCGATACCGACCTGAGCGCAGAAAACCTGCTGCGTCTGCCCGCCGAGTTCGGCTGCCCGGTTTGGGTTTACGACGCGCAGATTATCCGCCGCCAGATTGCCCAGTTGAGCAAGTTTGACGTGGTGCGTTTTGCGCAGAAGGCCTGCTCCAATATCCACATTCTGCGCCTGATGCGCGAGCAGGGCGTGAAGGTCGATTCGGTGTCGCTAGGCGAGATCGAGCGCGCGCTGGCGGCCGGGTACGATCCGCATCAGCATCCGGACGATATCGTCTTTACCGCCGATCTGATCGACGATGCAACCCTGGCGCGGGTGAAAGAGCTGCAGATCCCGGTCAACGCCGGCTCAATTGATATGCTGAGCCAGCTGGGCGAAGTCTCTCCGGGTCACCGCGTCTGGCTGCGGGTTAACCCGGGCTTCGGCCACGGCCACAGCCAAAAAACCAATACCGGCGGCGAGAACAGCAAGCACGGGATCTGGCACAGCCATTTAACGGCGGCGCTGGAAGTGATGCGTCGCTATCAGCTCCAGTTGGTGGGGATTCACATGCATATCGGTTCTGGGGTCGACTATGGTCACCTGGAACAGGTCTGCGGCGCGATGGTGCGCCAGGTGGTTGAATTCGGGCAGGATCTGCAGGCGATCTCCGCCGGCGGCGGACTGTCGATCCCGTATCACGAAGATGAAGAGGCGATCGATACCGATCACTATTTCGGCCTGTGGAACGCGGCGCGCGAGCAGATCGCTAAACATCTGGGCCATCCGGTCGCGCTTGAGATCGAACCGGGTCGCTTCCTGGTGGCGGAGTCCGGCGTGCTGGTTTCTCAGGTTCGCAGCGTGAAGGAGATGGGCAGCCGCCACTTCGTGCTGATTGACGCCGGTTTTAATGATTTGATGCGCCCGGCGATGTACGGCAGCTATCACCATATTACCGCTCTCGCCGCGGACGGCCGCGATCTGCGCGCCGCGGCGGAGGTTGAAACCGTAGTGGCCGGCCCGCTGTGCGAATCGGGCGATGTCTTTACCCAGCAGGAGGGGGGGAAAGTGGAAACCCGCCTGCTGCCTGCGGTGGCGCCGGGGGATTATCTGGTGCTGCACGATACCGGCGCTTACGGCGCATCGATGTCTTCTAACTACAACAGCCGTCCGCTGCTGCCGGAAGTGCTGTTCGACAACGGCAAAGCGCGGCTGATCCGCCGTCGCCAGACCATTGAAGAGCTGTTGTCGCTCGAGCTGCTGTAAGGTGGTGCCCGATGGCGCTTCGCTTATCGGGCCCGCTAATTATGCGTAATACGGCCCGGTGGTGACCGACTCGCGCAGCACCAGTTTGCCGGTAAACGGCGGTATGGTCTCGATCGGCTGGCCGTTGGCCAGCTTGATGGCCTGATCGATAGCGGTGGTGATCATGTTATCGATCGGCAGATAGACCGTCGACAGCCCCGGCTCCAGCCATTTCGCGCTCGGCGCGTCATCAAAACCAAACAGCGAAATATCCTGCGGGATCCGCAGCCCTGCCTGATGCAGCGCTTTTGACGCGCCCAGCGCCATATCATCGTTACAGGAAAACAGCGCGCTAAACGGCGTTTTCTCTTCCAGCAGCTCGCAGCAGAGTTCATAGCCCCGGCCCATGGTGGAGTCGCCGTATTTCACCTTCGCCGGATCCCACTTGATGCCGTGTTTCTTCAGCGCGTTGCGATAGCCTTCCAGGCGAGCTTTGCCCGTCGGCGTGTGCATCGGCACGGTCAAACAGGCAATATCGCGATGGCCCTGGGTAATAAGGTACTCTACCGCCTGAAACGCCGCGTCCTGCTGTTCGAAGAACACGCAGCGCTCCCGTGCCTGGCTAACGTCGCGGTTGATCACCACCAGCGGCATGGCGATAGACTCAATCAGCGACATGATCTTCTTTTCGCTCATATGGCGCGTGTAGAGCACGATGGCATCGCACTGGCGATCGGCCAGCATCTGCACCGCCTCTTCTTCACGCTCCGGCGCATCGTGGCCGTCGGTGACGATCAGCTGCTTGCCCCAGGCTTCCGTCTGGCGAGAAGCCTGCTGTAGCAGGCGGCCAAAATAGAAGCCGTCAAAGGTGGAAACCACCAGACCGATGCTGTTGCTCGTGCGGTTTGCCAGCGAGCGGGCGAGAAAGTTAGGGCGATAGCCCAGCTCTTCCATCGCCTTAAAAACCTGTTGGCGGGTGCTCTCTTTCACCTGACCTGTGCCGTTCAACACGCGGGAAACCGTCGCTTTAGAGACGCCTGCGCGAATTGAGACATCCAGCATTGTAGCCATTCATCCGATTCCTGATATCACGTGGTGAACCGCAGTTTATCACAGACATTCAGGGGGATATGGCTTCATGGCGCGGTAAAAAACCATCGCGATCACGCTTTTACAGGAATTGATTGCAGGGAAAAGAAAACCGCAAATGCGGTATGCCAATTATCGCCTTTCTGGAATACCAATGAACGGGTTGGGAGCTTAATCACAGAACTTATTCTCCTCAGTGGCTATTTTTTGGTATGCCAATAGGTGTTTGGCTGTACACCTGGTGCGCTAAAAGCCCTTAAACCTGAGGTATCCTCTATGGCATTGCAGGACAAACTGATCGACTCACTGGGGAGTTTCGCCACGAAATTCAACAGCTACCGCTACATCATGGCGATAAAATCTGCTTTTATTACCCTGATGCCGGTGATCATCGTCGGCGCCTTTTCGGTGCTGATCTCCAATATGGTGCTGGATCCGAAAAACGGACTCGCCAGCTTTCAGGCGCTCTCTTTTCTGGCGGCGCTGAAACCCATTACCAGCGCGATCAACTACGCCACCCTTAACTTTCTCAATATTGGCGCGGTCTTTCTTATCGGCATCGAGCTGGGGCGGATTAACGGCATCAAGAGCCTGTTCCCCGGTCTGCTGGCGGTGATCTGCTTTATCTGCGTGACGCCGACCACCGTCGAAATGATGGTCGACGGGCAAATGCATGAAGTGAAAGATGTGCTGCTGCGCCAGTTTTCCGATACCCGTAGCCTGTTCCTCGGTATGTTTATCGCCATTCTGTCGGTGGAGATCTACTGCTGGCTGGAGGGCCGCAAGGGGCTGAAGATCAAGATGCCGGATACCGTGCCGCCCAACGTATCGGCGTCGTTCTCCGCCCTGATCCCGGCCATTATCACCACCACGGTGATTGCCACCTTTGGCTTTATTTTCCATCAGGCCACCGGCATGTACCTGTATGACGCGGTCTATCAGGTGGTGCAGCAGCCGCTGGAGCGGGTGGTGCAAAGCCTGCCGGGGATCCTGCTGCTGATGTTTGTCGCGCAGCTGTTCTGGGTTATCGGTATCCACGGCAACCAGATGATCAAACCGATCCGCGAACCGCTGCTGCTGGGAGCCATCACCGTCAATATGAGCGCCTTTGAGCAGGGCAAAGAGGTGCCGAATATCATCACCATGCCGTTCTGGGACGTTTATATGAGCATCGGCGGATCGGGACTGACGATTGGCCTGCTGATTGCGGTCATGATCGCCACCAAACGCAAAGAGATGAAAGAGATCGCCAAGCTGTCGATTGGGCCGGGTCTGTTCAATATTAACGAACCGGTGATTTTCGGCATGCCGATCATGCTCAATCCGATTCTTGCGATCCCTTTTATCATCACGCCGCTGGTGACCGGCAGCATTGGCTACTTCGCGACCGCCGCCGGCTTTGCCGGTAAAACGGTGGTGATGGTGCCGTGGACCACCCCGCCGCTGATCAACGCCTGGCTCTCTACGGCGGGTTCGATGGGGGCGGTGGTGACGCAGCTTATCTGCATCCTGACCGCGGTACTGATCTATCTGCCGTTCGTCAAAATAGCCTCCCGCCGCGCGGAAAACGCCCAGCGCCAGGCGGAGAGCGACCAGGCCAGCCAACAGATATGAGGACACAATGACGACAGTAAAGATGGCGATCCCCCACGACTTTATCCTCGGCGCCGCCGCTTCGGCGTGGCAAACCGAGGGCTGGAGCGGCAAAAAAGAGGGCCAGGACTCCTGGCCGGATCTCTGGTACAAAAACGACCGCCACGTCTGGCATAACGGCTACGGCCCGGCGGTGGCGACCGATTTTATCAACCGCTTTCGCGAAGACGTGCAGTTGATGAAGCTGGCGGGGCTGACCCACTACCGCACGTCGATTAACTGGTCGCGCTTTCTCACCGATTATGAAAACGTCACGGTCGATGAAGACTATGCGGCGTACTACGATCGGTTGTTCGATGAACTGCTGGCCAACGGTATCGAGCCGATGATCTGTCTTGAGCACTATGAACTCCCCGGCTATCTGCTGGAGCAGTACGGCGGCTGGGCGTCAAAAAAGGTGGTTGAGCTGTTTGTGCAGTACGCGGAGAAAGTGTTCGCCCGCTATCACCACAAAGTCACGCGCTGGTTTACCTTCAATGAACCGATCGTGGTGCAGACCCGCGTTTATCTGGATGCGCTGCGCTGGCCTTACGAACAGAACACCGGCACCTGGATGCAGTGGAATCACCACAAGGTGCTGGCGACGGCAAAAGTGGTCCGACTGTTTCGCGAGAAAGGCTATCGCGGCACGGTAGGCTGCATTCTTAACCCGGAGGTCACCTATCCGCGCTCAAAAGCGCCGCACGACGTGCGCGCCGCCGAACGCTACGATCTGTTTTATAACCGGGTTTTCCTCGATCCGCTGGTCCACGGCCTCTACCCGCCTGAGCTACTGGCTCTGCTCGAACAGCACGGGGTCTCCTGGGATTATAACGCGGAAGAACTGGCGATAATCCGCGACAACACCGTTGATGAGCTGGGGATTAATCTCTACTACCCGCATCGGGTTAAGGCTCCATCGCGCGCCTGGCATCCGCAGACGCCGTTCCATCCGGCTTACTACTATGAGCCCTTTGAGCTACCGGGGCGGCGGATGAACCACTCCCGCGGCTGGGAAATTTATCCGCAAATCGTTTTTGATATGGCGATGCGGATCAAGCAGGACTATCGCAATATTCCGTGGTTCGTGGCGGAAAGCGGCATGGGCGTGGAAAACGAAGGGCAGTTTCGCAATGGCGAAGGCACCATCGCCGACGACTACCGGATCCGTTTTATCAGCGAGCATCTGTGGCAAACGCTGCGCGCGCGGGAAGCGGGGGCCAACTGTCACGGCTACATGCTGTGGGCGTTTACCGACAACGTTTCGCCGATGAACGCGTTTAAAAATCGCTACGGGCTGATTGAAATCGATCTGCAAAATAATCGTGCGCGGCGGCCCAAGGCGTCCGCCAGGTGGTTCCGTAAGCTAGGCGAGAGCCGGGAATTGACGCTGGATATTGACGATGAGTGGCGCTAGCCGGGCTGAAATTTTGCTAAGATAGCGGCCGATATTGACTCGCAGGCTCATAACGCACAGGTGATATTGTGGAGAAGGCTATCATTCCGCCGGAAAAGAAACCCTACCAGGAAATAGGTGATGATTTACGCGCACAGATTGCGCAGGGGCGCTATCCCATCGGGTCGCGCCTGCCGCCGGAACGCAATATCGCCGAGACCTACGGCGTGAGCCGGACCATCGTCCGCGAAGCGCTGCTGATGCTGGAGCTGCAGGGGACGGTCGACATTCGCCAGGGCTCCGGGGTGTACGTGATGCGCATCCCGCACGAGGACGATAGCGAGGAAGAACAGATGCTAAGCAGCGACGTCGGGCCGTTCGAAATCCTGCAGGCCCGCCAGCTGCTGGAGAGCAATATTGCCGCCTTTGCCGCCAAAATGGCCACCCGCGCCGATATCGATAACCTGAAGCGTATTATCGAGCAAGAGCAGCGGGCGATTGCCGCCAACGATACCAGCCAGGATAACGCCCGGCTGTTTCACCTGGTGCTGGCCGGCGCGACGCAAAATCAGATGCTGCTGGCGACGGTCGAGCGCATCTGGCTGCAGATGGACAGCAGCCCGCTGTGGCAGCAGTTCAACGTGCATATCGCCAGCCGGGCATACCGGCTGAAGTGGCTCGGCGACCGGCAAACGCTGCTCGCCGCCCTGCGTCGACGCGATGTGATGGGGGCCTGGCAGGCAATGTGGCAGCATCTTGAAAACGTCAAA
Organism: Klebsiella sp. OBRC7; assembly: GCF_000293135.1. NCBI lineage: Bacteria > Pseudomonadati > Pseudomonadota > Gammaproteobacteria > Enterobacterales > Enterobacteriaceae > Klebsiella > Klebsiella sp. OBRC7. The sequence continues at coordinate 29,256 of NZ_ALNJ01000006.1, forward strand.
AACAGCCTGCTGGAGCTCTCCGATGAAGACGCGCCGGACTTTGACGGCTATCTGTTTGAATCGGTCCCAATTTTTCAGGGGAAGCTGGTGTGATCATTCAGTCCCTCCACGCCGCGCCGCAGCACGCTTCACGGGTGACAGAATGGCTATGGCAGGCTTTTGGCGGTGAAACGCTGCCGCAGGCGTTCTTCGCCAGCATTGTCGAACATAGCCAGACGCCGGGAGCGCTGCCCATTACCTTTGTGGCCGTGGAGGGCGAGAGGCTGCTGGGTACCGTCGGCCTGTGGCGCTGCGATTTAATCAGCCGTCAGGATCTCTATCCGTGGATGGCGGCGCTCTACGTGGCGCCTGAGGCGCGCGGGCAGGGGCTGGCGGGAAAACTACAGCAGCACGTCATCGAATATGCCCGAGCGCAGGGCTATGGCGAGTTGTTTCTCTACTCCGCCTGCCGCGATTTTTATGAACGTTTCGGCTGGCAGTATATCGGCGAAGGCCTGGATTATCCGGCCAGCGCCGTCAGTTTATACCGCTACGATTTATCGCTGTCGAGGGGCGCAATCACCGAGTGACGGCGGACCAGCGTGGGGCTGAAAAGGTGGGTAATCTCCGGCGGCGGGCGATGCTCCGCCAGCGCTAACGCCAGCTCCGCGGCCTGCGTCGCCATGGTGACAATCGGATAGCGTACGGTGGTCAGACGCGGACGTACGTAACGCGAAATCAGCACGTCATCAAAGCCAATCAGCGAAATCTCACGCGGCACATCAATCCCGTTATCGTTTAATACGCCCATAGCGCCGGCGGCCATTGAGTCGTTATAGCAGGCTACGGCGCTGAAGTTCCTGCCGCGGCCCAGCAGCTCGGTTATGGCCTGTTCTCCACCGCTCTCATCGGGTTCGGCAAAAGTCACCAGGCGATCGTTGCACGGTAGATCGCTCTCTTTTAACGCCGCGTAGTAGCCCTGCAGCCGGTCTTCGGCATCGGAAATAGCGTGGTTTGAGCAGAGATAGCCGATGCGGGTGTGGCCCTGCTGAATCAGGTGGCGGGTCGCGAGCCATGCGCCGTAGCGGTCATCCAGCGCCACGCAGCGCTGCTCGAAGCCGGGGAGGATGCGGTTAATCAGCACCATGCCGGGAATTTGCTTCATCAGCGAAGCCAGTTCGTCATCGGGGATCATTTTGGCGTGGACCACCAGCGCCGCGCAGCGGTGGCGAATCAGTTGTTCAATCGCCTGGCGCTCTTTATGGAGATTGTGATAGCCGTTACCGATCAGCAAAAAATTGCCGGTATTGTAGGCGACCTGCTCGACGGCTTTCACCATCGCGCCGAAGAAGGGGTCGGAGACATCGCCCACCACCAGGCCGACGGTTTCCGTTGACTGCTGCGCCAGCGCGCGGGCGTTAGCGTTGGGGTGATAATTTAGCGTTTCCATCGCGGCGCCTACCGACTGGCGCGAGGCTTCGCTGGCTTTCGGTGAATTGTTAATAACGCGGGAGACGGTAGCGACGGAGACTCCTGCGAGCCGGGCTACATCCTTAATAGTCGCCATACCAGGCCTTTTTTAGGGTAAGCGTTTACATGGCATTTATGTTACGGGAAAGCGCGGCAGATTCAAGGGTTGGTACTTTTGGGTTAATGCAATTGTGACGCAGATTAGCGTCGCGGGTGAAATAGTTACCCACAGGGAGCGGAGAATGATTCCGGGAACGGACAATTCACACCTTTGCTTACACTTTGCGATTGGCTGTTGCGAATGTTCGCTGGTTTACCCATTCATTGCATTGATACTCTGGCTATCCCAGAGGTATTGATAGGTGGAGTCAACTTCAGGTTGACCACTTAATTACACCAGCCTGCGCAGATGCGCAGGTTTTTTTTTGCCCGCCGTTGGCCGTTGTTACAGTTCGCGAAAAAAGTAATAACTGGTTGCACTTAGGCTCATTCCCTTGCGTTTTATGGCTGGCGCCGGCGGCGGGAAAAACGAGACAATCAGGATCCCAGAGGTATTGATTGGTGAGTTTTTTAAGTACGCTTTTCGTACTGATTATCTTGCACCGACCTGCGCGGATGCGCAGGTTTTTTTTGTTCTGAATTCCTCTCCTCCTGGTGCATTTTCCGTCCCTTCTCATGTAACCTGCTTTGACTGATTAACCGGTCAAACGGAGTTGTTATGCTTTTGGGATTTTTCAGACTACTTTTCAAAGGATTGTACCGGGTCAAGTTAACCGGTGACCCCCAGGCGCTGCACCAGCAAAAGGTGCTGATCACGCCAAACCATGTTTCCTTTATTGACGGCGTACTGCTGGCGCTTTTCCTGCCGGTGCGTCCGGTGTTTGCGGTCTATTCCTCAATCAGCGATCGCTGGTTTATGCGCGCGCTAAAGCCGATTATTGATTTTGTGCCGCTGGACCCGACCAAACCGATGTCGATAAAACATCTGGTCCGCCTGATTGAGCAGGGGCGCCCGGTGGTGATTTTCCCGGAAGGGCGGATCTCGGTGAGCGGTTCGCTGATGAAAATTTACGACGGCGCCGCCTTTGTGGCGGCGAAGTCGCAGGCGACCATCGTGCCGCTGAGAATCGAAGGCGCTGAGCTAACCCCCTTCAGCCGCCTGAAGGGGCTGGTCAAGCGCCGCCTGTTCCCACGCATTCAACTGCACCTGCTGCCGCCGACGCATCTGCCGATGCCCGATGCGCCGCGCGCCCGCGAGCGGCGTAAAATTGCCGGTGAAATGCTGCATCAGATCATGATGGAAGCGCGGATGGCGGTGCGCCCGCGCGAAACGCTGTATGAGTCGCTGTTGGCGGCCCAGTACCGCTTCGGCGCGCGCAAACACTGCGTGGAAGATATCAATTTTCAGCCGGACACCTACCGTAAGCTGCTGACCAAAACCCTCTTCGTGGCGCGCATTCTGGAAAAATACAGCGCCCAGGGCGAAAAAATCGGCCTGATGCTGCCGAACGCCGGAATAAGCGCGGCGGTGATTTTTGGCGCGATCGCCCGCGGACGAATCCCGGCGATGATGAACTATACCGCTGGGGTCAAAGGCCTGAGCAGCGCCATTACCGCCGCGGAAATCAAAACCGTGTTTACCTCACGCACCTTCCTCGAAAAAGGCAAACTCTGGCACCTTCCGGAACAACTGACTCAGGTGCGCTGGGTGTTCCTCGAAGATTTAAAAGGCGACGTCACCGCCGGCGATAAGCTGTGGATTTTTGCTCACCTGATGATGCCGAAGCTGGCGCAGGTTACGCAGCAGCCGGAAGACGCGGCGATGATTCTGTTTACCTCCGGCTCGGAAGGCAATCCGAAAGGGGTCGTGCATAGCCACAAAAGCCTGCTGGCCAACGTCGAGCAGATTAAAACCATTGCCGACTTTACCGCTAACGACCGCTTTATGTCGGCGCTGCCGCTGTTTCACTCCTTTGGTCTGACGGTCGGCCTGCTGACGCCGCTGTTTACCGGCGCGGAGGTCTTCCTCTATCCCAGCCCGCTGCACTACCGCGTGGTGCCGGAGCTGGTATATGACCGCAACTGTACCGTGCTGTTTGGCACCTCCACCTTCCTTGGCAACTACGCCCGCTTTGCGAATCCGTATGATTTTTATCGCCTGCGTTACGTTGTCGCCGGGGCGGAGAAGCTGCAGGAGAGCACAAAGCAGATCTGGCAGGACAAGTTTGGCCTGCGCATTCTTGAAGGCTACGGCGTCACCGAATGCGCGCCGGTGGTATCAATAAATGTGCCGATGGCGGCGAAAGTGGGCACCGTTGGCCGCATTCTGCCGGGGATGGACGCGCGTCTGCTGGCCATGCCCGGTATTGAAGAGGGGGGCCGTTTACAGCTTAAAGGGCCGAACATCATGAACGGCTATCTGCGGGTGGAAAATCCCGGCGTACTGGAAGCGCCCGCGGCGGAAAATCAGCACGGCGTTGTCGAGGCCGGTTGGTATGACACCGGGGATATCGTCAGCTTTGACGAACAGGGCTATGTGCGGATTCAGGGCCGCGCGAAGCGCTTTGCCAAAATCGCCGGTGAGATGGTGTCGCTGGAGATGGTCGAGCAGGTGGCGCTGGCGGTTTCGCCGGACAAAATGCACGCCACGGCGATTAAACAGGATGCCAGCAAAGGCGAGGCGCTGGTTCTGTTTACCACCGATAATGAACTGAATCGTGAAAAACTGCTGCGCTATGCCCGTGAACACGGCGTACCGGAGCTGGCGGTACCGCGCGACATTCGCTGGCTGAAGCAACTCCCGGTACTGGGCAGCGGCAAGCCGGACTTTGTCACCCTTAAAGGTATGGTTGAACAGGCGGAAGGTTCGGATGAGTGAGTCAGTACACACTAACACATCGCTGTATTCGAAAGGGATGATGGCGGTTATCTGTGCCCAGTTTCTTTCGGCGTTTGGCGATAACGCGCTGTTGTTCGCCACCCTGGCGCTAATGAAACAGCTGTTCTACCCGGAGTGGAGCCAACCGGTATTACAGATGTTGTTTGTGGGTGCTTACATTCTCTTCGCGCCGTTTGTCGGACAGTTTGCCGATAGCTTTGCCAAAGGGCGGGTGATGATGGTGGCTAACGGCCTGAAGCTGGTTGGCGCGGGGTGCATCTGCTTTGGCGTGAATCCGTTTGTTGGCTATACGCTGGTGGGCATCGGCGCTGCCGCCTATTCTCCGGCTAAATACGGCATCCTCGGCGAGCTGACCACCGGCGATAAGTTAGTGAAAGCGAACGGCCTGATGGAGTCCTCGACCATTGCGGCGATCCTGCTTGGCTCGATGGCGGGCGGTATCCTGGCGGACTGGCATATCATGGCGGCACTCGGCGTCTGTGCGGTGGTGTACGCTGGCGCGGTGGTTGCTAACCTGTGGATCCCGAAGCTGCCGGCGGCGCGTCCCGGACAGTCGTGGCGCTTCAGGCCGATGACCCACAGCTTCTTTAGCGCCTGTACGACGCTATGGCGCAACGGTGAGACCCGCTTTTCGTTAGTCGGTACCAGCCTGTTCTGGGGAGCGGGCGTGACGCTGCGCTTCTTGCTGGTGCTGTGGGTCCCGGTTGCGCTGGGCATTACCAGCAACGCCATGCCGACCTACCTTAACGCGATGGTGGCGGTGGGGATTGTGCTGGGGGCCGGCGCGGCGGCGAAGCTGGTGACGCTGGAAACGGTGTCGCGCTGCATGCCCGCCGGGATATTGATTGGCGTGGCGGTCATCTTTTTCGCCATCCAGCAGGCGCTGCTGCCGGCGTTTGCTCTGCTGCTGCTGCTCGGCGCGTTCGGCGGCTTCTTTATCGTGCCGCTTAACGCCCTGCTGCAGGAGCGAGGGAAACATACGGTCGGCGCGGGCAACGCTATCGCGGTGCAGAACCTCGGCGAAAACGTGGCGATGCTGCTGATGCTGGGCCTCTATTCGCTGGCGGTGAGCATCGGTATTCCTGTCGTCGGCGTAGGGATTGGCTTTGGCGTGGTGTTCGCCCTGGCGATTACTGCCCTGTGGATTTGGGGACGGCGCAGATAGTCTCTCTGGCGGCGCTTCGCTGACCGTATACGTATTTTCCCGGAGGCGGCGCGTCGCGCCTGTCCGGGCTTGTATGATTACTCCATCAGAAAGAACCGGCCAGTTCTCTCTGATGGCGGTCCGGATGCCGTGTCCGGGCTTAGGCTTTCGCGCCTGTTCCGTAGATCCTTTGCACCGGACCGCCGTTCTTTCTCATGTGATAAACCGGACAGTATCATGGACCGGCTTTCACCGGTAACCCGTATTTGCAAGGTTGGTTTCACTATGGAAAATGAACTCCACTTCATCGGTATTGATGTCGCCAAAGCTAAACTGGATGTCGACATTCTTCGCCCTGATGGCCGGCATCGTTGTAAAAAATTTGATAATACCCTCTCCGGACACGAAGCGCTGGTCCGCTGGCTTCGCGGCCATGACGTGAACCGTGCCCATGTCTGCATGGAGTCCACCAGCACCTACATGGAAGACGCGGCCGCGCATCTGAGTGATGCCGGGTATACCGTGTCCATCATCAACCCCGCCCTCAGTAAAGCTTTCGCACAGAGTGAGGGGTTGCGCAGTAAAACTGACAAAGTGGACGCCCGTATGCTGGCTCACTTCTGCCGGGAAAAACGCCCGTCAGCCTGGGAGGCCCCTCATCCGACAGAGCGGGCACTGAAAGCCCTGGTGTTAAGGCATCAGGCGCTGACAGAGATGCAGACGCAGGAGAAAAACCGGCGGGAAACCGCGCCGGAGGTTCAACTGGCCAGCATTGATATCCTGCTGGGATGTCTGAGCGCGGAGCTGACGCGTATCGAAAAACAGATAAAAGACCTGACGGATAACGACCCGGATATGAAACGACGGCGGAAGCTGCTGAACAGTATCCCGGGCATCGGGGAGAAAACAGCGGCGGTTCTGCTGGCGTATACGGGCCTGAAGCTGAAGTTCGGTACAGCGCGGCAGTTCGCGGCGTATGCGGGACTGACGCCGGTGCAGCATGAGTCGGGCAGCAGCGTGATGCGGGCGAGCCGGATGAGCAAAGCGGGGCCGGTTCAACTGCGCAAGGCGTTATACATGCCGGCATTATCGGCGCTGTACCATACGGCGTGGGGAAAAGCGTTCAGGAAAAGGCTGGAAGAGAGCGGAAAGCGGGCAAAAGTCATCATAGGGGCGATGATGCGAAAGCTGGCGCAGGTGGCGTACGGTGTACTGAAGTCAGGAAAGGCGTTCGATGCGTCACAGCATGGTTGTTGATAGCGTAAGAAAGAGTGCCGGATTAAACGACAGCACCGGATGGCGCTGTCGTTGTTGTGCCTGTCATCCGGGAGCCGGAAAAGGTGACAGTAGTTAAAAGAGTTGCAGGCGTTCACAGTATCTAC
>NZ_ALNJ01000007.1:0-3345 GCF_000293135.1 Klebsiella sp. OBRC7
TCGAACTGGTGACCTACTGATTACAAGTCAGTTGCTCTACCTACTGAGCTAAGTCGGCATCAAGTAGCGCGCATTCTAGGGAGACCTGCGAGTTCATGCAACTAAAAAATTGCAGAAAATGTTCTATTGCTCACATTTTGTGCTCAAACGAGAAAAAATGGTGTAATTTCAAACAGAGCAGGACAAAAATACGCCAATCATCCTCACGGACAGGGTTGCCGAGGAGGACAAAAAGTAGAGTGATGTCGCTAAAGCAGCATCGATACACCATCACCTGACCACCCGATTCAATGAATAACCCACGGGTCTCTGCTGAGAACTTTATATCCCCTTACCAAACCATTCATCTCTGTGATGCTACCTTTAGAAAGCATCATTCAATGAGTTTTTTTCTTATTATTCCTCGCAATCTGGTGTTACCCTCCTGCCCATTGTCCTGATTAACTAGTGTGAAGCACCCCGCCTTCATGTAATTCGGCGGTTGCAAGAGCATGCTTATGAGCCTAAAAGAGCAAACGTTAATGACACCGTATCTACAATTTAACCGCGACCAATGGGCTGCGCTTCGTGATTCCGTTCCGATGACGCTAACAGAAGAAGAAATCACGCGGTTAAAAGGCATCAACGAAGATCTTTCCCTGGAAGAAGTAGCGGAAATTTATTTGCCGCTGTCGCGTTTACTCAATTTCTATATCAGCTCTAATCTGCGCCGCCAGGCTGTACTGGAACAATTCCTTGGCACCAACGGCCAACGTATTCCTTACATCATTAGCATTGCGGGTAGCGTGGCGGTCGGGAAGAGCACTACCGCGCGCGTGCTGCAAGCATTGCTGAGCCGCTGGCCTGAACATCGACATGTAGAATTAATTACGACAGATGGTTTTCTGCACCCTAACGCGGTATTGAAAGAACGCGGCCTGATGAAGAAGAAGGGCTTCCCGCAGTCTTATGACATGCATCGCCTGGTTAAATTCGTCTCAGACCTGAAATCAGGCGTTCCTGACGCTACAGCGCCGGTCTATTCACATCTGATTTACGACGTCATTCCTGATGGGGATAAAACCGTCACGCAGCCTGATATATTAATTCTTGAGGGATTAAATGTTCTGCAGAGCGGCATGGATTATCCACACGATCCGCATCATGTATTTGTTTCGGACTTCGTTGATTTTTCAATTTACGTCGATGCGCCTGAAGAACTGCTAAAAAACTGGTATATCAATCGTTTTCTGAAATTCCGCGAAGGTGCGTTTACCGACCCGGACTCCTATTTTCATAGCTATGCACAGCTGTCTAAAGATGAAGCAATTGATATTGCCACATCGCTGTGGAATGAGATTAATCTTTTGAATTTAAAAGAGAACATTCTACCAACCCGTGAGCGAGCCAGCCTTATAATGACCAAAAGCGCAAACCACTCTGTGAATCAGGTGCGTTTAAGAAAATAAAAAAGGGAGCGTTAGCTCCCCTTTTTTTATTCAGCGCTGCGCAATGATATCTCACCGCCAATCCAGGGTTTTACCACCCCGTCCTGCTCCAGTAATAATGCGCCTTGAGCATCAATACCTCGCGAAATACCAAAGATCTCTTTATCGCCAATAATAAGTTTAACCGGTCGATTAATAAAGTTATCGAGCTTTTCCCAGCGGGTGAGATAGGGTGCCAGACCTTCATTCTCAAAAAGTTTAAACCCCGCCCGCAGCTCTTTAATCAGACAAGCCGCTAACGTATTACGATCGATAGAGATCCCTGCCTCCTGGAGGCTGATCCAACCCTGATTGACAACATCAGACTCCACCCGGCGCATCATGAGGTTGATCCCCGCGCCGCTGACTATCTGCGCAGCATCGCCGGTTTTCCCCGTGAGTTCCACCAGGATCCCGGACAGCTTCCGATCCTGTAAATAGAGATCGTTTGGCCATTTCACCCGAACTTTATCCGCCCCCAGGCTTTGCAGCACCTCGGCAATGACGATCCCAATGACCAGACTCAAACCTATAGCCGCAGCAGGGCCCTGCTCCAGTCGCCAGTACATTGAAAGGTAAAGGTTAGAACCAAACGGCGAGAACCACTTGCGCCCGCGGCGGCCGCGACCGGCCTGCTGATACTCAGCCACGCAGGCATCACCCGATTGCAGTTCGCTAAGTCTGTCCAGAAGATACTGGTTCGTGGAATCAATCACCGGTAGTACGGTTACCCGGCCATGCTCAATCTGCCTGGCGATCTGCTCTTCATCCAGCAGCTGGATAGGCTCAGGGAGACTGTAACCTTTACCCGGAACGGTAAATACGTCGACTCCCCAATCGCGTAACGTTTGAATATGCTTGTTGATTGCTGCCCGACTCATCCCTAAACGCTCGCCAAGCTGTTCACCTGAGTGAAATTCAGCGTCGGCCAGGATGGATATTAGCGTCAAAGGAACGGTGTAGTCTTTCATGCGATGGTCTCCTCGGCATTAACTTCACCCGTTTCGCCGATAAAGCGCACCTCCGGCTGTAACCAGATATTAAACTTCTCACCAACCTGCTGGCGTACGTAATGAGCCAGCTCAACCACGTCTTCACTAGTTGCCTGATGCTGATTGATCAATACCAGCGCCTGCTGGCTATGCACCGCTGCGCCACCCATCACTTTACCTTTAAGCTGGCATTGATCGATAAGCCAGCCGGCGGCAAGTTTTATACTGCCATCCGGCTGTGGATAGTGAGGGATGCCCGGATAGGTCGCCAGCAGCGCTTGCGCCTTATCCGCGCTAACGACCGGGTTCTTAAAGAAGCTCCCCGCATTTCCATTCACTTTTGGATCGGGGAGTTTGGCCATGCGCATATGACAGACGGCGTCAAATACCTGCTGCGGGGTAACGGTTTGCGGATCAAGCCGGGTTAAATCACCGTAGGTCAAAACGGGTTGCCAGGCTTTTGGCAACGTCAAACCAACCGCCACAATGGCGTAGCGGTCCTGATATTCATGTTTAAAAATACTGTCCCGGTAGCCAAAGCAACATTCAGCAGCGGAAAGACGCTGTTTCACACCCGTGGCCAACTCAATGCAGTCGACGTACCGGCAAACCTTCTGTAATTCAACGCCGTAAGCACCAATATTTTGAATCGGCGAGGATCCGGCGCAGCCAGGAATCAAAGCAAGATTTTCCAGGCCCGGCATTCCATTATTTAGCGCAAACTGGACCAGCTGATGCCAGTTTTCTCCTGCACCAACATGCAAATGCCACGCGTCAGGTGTTTCACTCACTTCTATCCCCATAATACGGTTGATAATGACCGTACCGGAATAATCCTTCAGGAACAGAACATTGCTTCCTTCACCAAGGATCAGGGTTGGCTGGCG
>NZ_ALNJ01000008.1:0-5726 GCF_000293135.1 Klebsiella sp. OBRC7
TATTCGCTGCAGAGCGTCGATCCGTTTGGGCTCTCCAGCCAGTTTGTCGGCCTGGATAACTTTTTAGCCCTCTTCCAGGACCCGTACTACCTGGACTCCTTCTGGACCACCATTAAGTTCAGCACGATGGTTACCGTTAGCGGCCTGCTGATCTCGCTGTTTTTCGCCGCGCTGGTGGATTACGTGGTGCGCGGCAGCCGCTTCTATCAGACGCTGATGCTGCTGCCTTATGCCGTTGCGCCCGCAGTCGCGGCGGTGCTGTGGATCTTCTTGTTCAACCCCGGACGCGGGCTGATTACGCATCTCCTCGGTGAGATGGGCTACGACTGGAACCACGCGCAGAACAGCGGCCAGGCGATGTTCCTCGTGGTTTTCGCCTCGGTGTGGAAGCAGATTAGTTACAACTTCCTGTTCTTCTTCGCCGCGCTGCAATCTATTCCCCGCTCGCTGGTAGAAGCCGCCGCGATTGACGGCGCCGGTCCGGTTCGCCGCTTCTTCAGGCTGGCGCTGCCGCTGATCGCCCCGGTGAGCTTCTTCCTGCTGGTAGTGAACCTGGTATACGCCTTCTTCGATACCTTCCCGGTTATCGATGCCGCAACCGGCGGCGGGCCGGTTCAGGCGACGACAACGCTGATTTATAAGATCTATCGTGAAGGTTTTGCCGGGCTCGACCTTTCCGCTTCCGCCGCCCAGTCGGTGGTGTTGATGTTCCTCGTCATCATTCTGACGGTGGTGCAGTTCCGCTACGTTGAACGAAAGGTGCGCTACCAATGATTGAGAATCGACGCGGGCTGACGATTTTCAGCCATACCATGCTGATTTTAGGGATCGCGGTCATTCTGTTTCCGCTGTATGTCGCCTTTGTCGCGGCGACGCTGGACAGTAAAGCGGTTTTTGATACGCCGATGACGCTGATTCCCGGCGGGCATCTGCTCGAAAACATGAAGTTTATCTGGGTGAACGGCGTAGGGGCCAATAGCGCGCCGTTCTGGCTGATGATGCTCAACAGCTTCATCATGGCCTTCGGCATCACGGTGGGCAAAATTACGGTCTCGATGCTCTCCGCTTTCGCCATCGTCTGGTTTCGTTTTCCGCTGCGCAACCTGTTCTTCTGGATGATCTTCATCACGCTGATGCTGCCGGTTGAGGTGCGTATTTTCCCGACGGTGGAAGTGATCGCCAACCTGAAAATGCTCGACAGCTATGCCGGGCTCACCCTGCCGCTGATGGCCTCGGCGACCGCCACCTTCCTGTTCCGCCAGTTCTTTATGACCCTGCCGGACGAGCTGATAGAGGCCGCACGTATCGACGGCGCGTCGCCGATGCGCTTCTTTCGCGACATCGTGCTGCCGCTGTCGAAAACCAACCTGGCGGCGCTGTTCGTCATCACCTTTATCTACGGCTGGAACCAGTATCTGTGGCCGCTGCTGATCATTACCGACGTGAATCTCGGCACGGCGGTCGCGGGCATCAAAGGGATGATCGCCATCGGCCAGGGCACCACGCAGTGGAATCAGGTGATGGCGGCGATGCTGCTCACGCTGATTCCTCCGGTTGTCATCGTTTTAGCCATGCAGCGCGCGTTTGTGCGTGGTTTAGTGGATAGTGAGAAATAAAATGGCAGGACTTAAGCTACAGGCAGTAACCAAAAGCTGGGATGGCAAAACCCAGGTGATCCAGCCGCTGACGCTGGACGTCGCGGACGGCGAATTTATCGTAATGGTGGGCCCCTCGGGCTGCGGAAAATCAACCCTGCTGCGCATGGTGGCGGGCCTGGAGCGGGTCACCAGCGGCGATATCTGGATCGACCGCAAGCGCGTCACCGAAATGGAACCGAAAGATCGCGGTATTGCGATGGTGTTCCAGAACTACGCCCTCTACCCGCATATGAGCGTGGAAGAGAATATGGCGTGGGGCCTGAAAATTCGCGGTTTAGGTAAAGGATTAATTGCCGAACGCGTCCAGGAAGCGGCGCGCATTCTGGAGCTGGACGGCCTGCTGAAGCGCCGTCCGCGCGAACTCTCCGGCGGCCAGCGCCAGCGCGTGGCGATGGGGCGGGCTATCGTGCGCGACCCGGCGGTATTCCTGTTTGATGAGCCGCTCTCCAACCTCGATGCCAAACTGCGCGTGCAGATGCGTCTGGAGCTGCAGCTGCTGCACCGCCGGCTGAAAACCACCTCGCTGTACGTGACGCACGATCAGGTGGAAGCCATGACCCTCGCGCAGCGGGTGATGGTGATGAATAAAGGCATCGCCGAGCAGATTGGTACGCCGGTCGAGGTCTACGAAAAACCGGCCAGCCGCTTTGTCGCGAGCTTTATCGGCAGCCCGGCAATGAACCTGCTGGAAGGCCGGGTCAGCGACGACGGTAGCCGCTTCGAGCTTGAGGGCGGGATGCTTTTACCCATCAACGGCGAGCATCGCCGCTATGCCGGGCGTAAGATGACCCTGGGTATCCGTCCGGAACATTTTGCATTAAGCTCCGAGGCGGAAGGTGGCGTACCGCTGGTGATGGATACGCTGGAAATTTTAGGTGCCGATAACCTCGCCCACGGGCGCTGGTGCGAGCAAAAGCTGGTGGTCCGGCTGCCGCACCAGCAGCGTCCGCAGGCGGGCAGCACCCTGTGGCTGCATCTGCCGCAGGAAAGTCTGCATCTTTTTGATAGTGAAACAGGACAACGCGCATGAGTCACTGGCCTTATCCTCATATCGTCGCCCACCGCGGCGGCGGTAAACTGGCCCCGGAAAATACCCTGGCGGCCATCGATACCGGCGCTCGTTACGGCCATACGATGATTGAGTTTGATGCGAAGTTATCGAAAGACGGGCAGATTTTTTTACTGCACGATGACAATCTCGAACGCACCAGCAACGGCTGGGGCGTGGCGGGCGAACTGGCGTGGAACGATCTGCTAAAAGTGGATGCCGGCAGCTGGTACAGCGGCGAGTTCAAAGGCGAGCCGCTGCCGCTGCTGAGCGAGGTGGCCGACCGCTGCCGTCAGCACGGCATGATGGCCAATATCGAAATTAAACCGACCACCGGCACCGGGCCGCTGACCGGCAAAGCGGTGGCGCTGGGGGCGCGTGAGCTGTGGCAGGGGATGACGCCGCCGCTGCTCTCATCGTTTGACGTTGATGCGCTGGAAGCCGCGCAGGAGGCGGTGCCCGAACTGCCGCGCGGGCTGCTGCTGGATGAGTGGCGCAACGACTGGCGCGAACTGACCGCACGTCTCGGCTGCGTCTCTATTCACCTCAATCATAAGCTGCTGGATGAAGCGCGCGTGGCGAGCCTGAAGGCCGCGGGCCTGCATATTCTGGTCTATACCGTTGACAAACCGCAGCGTGCCGCCGAGCTGCTGCGTTGGGGCGTGGACAGTATCTGCACCGATGCAATTGACGTCATCGGCCCCAACTTCCCGGCGTAATTCACTTCTGCGTCAGGCGGCCCTTACGGGGTCGTCTGGCGCTGCAGCATCCCACCGTTGGTGTTAGGGAGAGGCTGCTCACGGGTCAGATTGTTATTCTGCTGTACCCGCTGCCGATCGTTATTCAACTGCGTCTGAAGATGCTGCTGCTGCGCGCGCGACTGGCTTTGAATACCCTGCTTAAGATTGTTTTGCTGCTGCATTTGCTGGGTCTGCATCTGATTTTGCATTCGCTGCTGGCTGGGCACCACGTACCCCGGCTGATTGGGGTTATTGTCGATATTGATCGGCTGCGCCATGACGCTCAGCGGGAGCAGCGCCGCCAGATATAACATTGCTTTCATTGTTCTCTCCTCACTTCGTGGGATCGCTTAAGTTTACTCCCTTTCCGGCGCAACAATGATCTTTTAGGACTTATCATCCAGGATTATGGGTAAATAAAAACATCATTCAGGAGTATGACAATGATAAGAACAACGCTCTGGCGTCAGGTGGTCATCGCTGCGTTGCTGGCGGGCGGCAGTTTTACCGTTGCGGCAGATCCCGTCCCTCCGCCGGTATCTTATGGCGTAGAGGAGGATGTTTTTCACCCGGTCCGCGCTCAGCAGGGGATGGTGGCCTCGGTGGACGCGCTGGCAACGAAGGTAGGCGTGGATATTCTGCGTCAGGGCGGCAACGCGGTCGATGCCGCCGTGGCGGTGGGCTACGCGCTGGCGGTCACCCATCCGCAGGCCGGTAATATCGGCGGCGGCGGGTTTATGATGCTGCGGACCAAAGACGGTAATACCACGGCGATCGACTTCCGCGAGATGGCCCCGGAACAGGCCACCCGGGATATGTTTCTCGACGATCAGGGCAACCCGGACAGCAAGAAATCGCTGACCTCGCATCTGGCTTCCGGCACGCCGGGCACCGTCGCCGGGTTCTCCCTCGCGCTGGAAAAATACGGCACGATGCCGCTCAACAAAGTGATTCGCCCGGCGATTAAGCTGGCCGAAGAGGGCTTCACGGTAAATGATGCGCTGGCCGACGACCTGAAAACCTACGGCAGCGAAGTGATCCCCGACCATGCCAACAGCCGGGCTATCTTCTGGAAAAACGGCGAGCCGCTGAAAAAGGGCGATAAGCTGGTGCAAAAACAGCTGGGGAAAAGCCTGGAGCTGATTGCCGAGCTGGGGCCGGATGCCTTCTATAAAGGCGCGATTGCCGACCAGATTGCCGCTGAGATGAAGAATAACGGCGGGCTTATCACCAAAGCGGATCTGGCGAATTACAAAGCGGTCGAACGTACGCCGGTGAGCGGCGAGTATCGCGGCTATCAGGTGTTCTCGATGCCGCCCCCATCGTCCGGGGGCATTCATATCGTGCAGATCCTGAATATCCTCGAAAACTTCGATATGCATAAGTACGGCTTCGGCAGCGCCGACGCCATGCAGGTGATGGCGGAAGCCGAAAAGCACGCCTATGCCGACCGTTCGGAATACCTTGGCGATCCGGACTTCGTCAAGGTGCCGTGGCAGGCGCTGACCAGCAAAGCGTACGCCAAATCGATCGCTGAGCAGATTGATATCAATAAGGCGAAGCCGTCGAGCCAGATTCGCCCCGGTAAGCTGGCGCCGTATGAAAGCAATCAGACCACCCATTTCTCGGTGGTGGATAAGGACGGTAACGCCGTTGCCGTGACCTATACGCTGAATACGACCTTTGGAACCGGCATCGTGGCGGGGAACTCCGGCATTCTGCTGAATAATCAGATGGATGATTTCTCAGCTAAACCCGGCGTGCCAAACGTCTACGGGCTGGTGGGCGGTGACGCCAACGCCGTCGAGCCGAAAAAACGTCCGCTGTCGTCGATGTCGCCAACGATTGTGGTGAAAGATGGCAAAACCTGGCTGGTGACCGGTAGCCCCGGCGGCAGCCGCATCATCACCACCGTCCTGCAGATGGTGGTGAATACCATTGATTTCGGAATGAACGTCGCGGAAGCCACCAACGCACCGCGCTTCCATCATCAATGGCTGCCGGACGAACTGCGTGTAGAGAAGGGATTTAGCCCGGATACGCTGAAGCTGCTGGAGAGCAAAGGGCAGAAAGTGGCGGTGAAAGAGGCGATGGGCAGCACCCAGAGTATTATGGTTGGCCCGGACGGCACGCTGTACGGCGCATCCGATCCGCGTTCCCCGGATGATTTAACGGCAGGGTATTAGGTTTATCCTCACTCCGACCCTCTCCCTGCCGGGAGAGGGTTCGTTGAGCTCACCCCTTCAGCCGCGCCATAAAGTAGGCATCGACATATTCACC
>NZ_ALNJ01000009.1:0-4337 GCF_000293135.1 Klebsiella sp. OBRC7
ACTTTATTGGTACGCTGCATAGCAAACGCGGCATCGTTCAGCGCCTGCAGCCACGGGGTGCGGTCATCGTCATTTAACGGTTCGCCGGAAGCCATCTTGTTGATGTTGCTGCGCGGATGCAGAAAGTCGCCGTCGAGAAACGCGGCGTGCAGTTGATGCGCCACTTCGCTGGCGACAGCGGATTTGCCGCTGCCGGAAACGCCCATCAGGACATAGATGTGGTGATCATGGTTAGTCGTGCTCAAAGCTTCCTCCCACTGGACACATACGCGCAGCTGGCAGCGTTTAACGGCGTGAAATACTGGCGTACAGGTTAATTGTTACGGGTAACTGTTATCGGTAACATTGTCATGCCGGAGTTGTGGAGAAGCAATAACCATTCGTGCCAGATGTGAATATGTGTGATCTACTTCAAATTTGTCAGTTTAAATAGATCCGCCCGGTGACAATGTGAAACCTAAATCTAACATCTTAGGCGTCACCGCTTCACCGCGAATACGCGCCAGCAGACGTTCAGCACCAATCCGCCCCATTCGCTCGCGCGGCGTCAGCACGCTGGCCAGGCGCGGCTCCATCACCTGGCCGATATCGTGGCCGTGGAAACCGGCAATCGCCATATCGTCAGGGATTTTCAGCCCCAGGCGCTGGCACTCAAACGCCGCGCCGACCGCAAGGTCATCGTTGGTACAGAAAATGCCGTCAAGCTGCGGATATTCGCGACGCGCCTGGCGCATCAGCTCAATCCCCGATGAATAAGAGGAAGACTGCTCAACCATCACGCTGTAGGGCGTCATCCCGGCATCAAGCATCGCCTGCTCGTACCCCTTCTGTTTGATGATAGTACGTTCATCAAGACGTGCGCCAAGATAGGCAACGTGACGGTGGCCATGATTGATAATCGCCGCGGTCATCTGCCGGGCCGCTTCAAAGTTATCAAAGCCGACGGCGATATCCAGGCACGGCGACTGGCTGTCCATCAGCTCCACAACCGGGATACCCGCCACTTCAATCATCTTCAGGGTGCGCGGCGTATGGGTTCGTTCGGTAAGGATCAGGCCGTCAATATTCCAGGAAAGCATGGATTCCAGGCGTTTTTCTTCCATTTCCGGCTTATAGCCGTAGTGCGCCAGCATCGTCTGGTAACCGAAAGAGTCGGTCACGCTTTCAATACCGCGCAGCACTTCTGAGAAGACCTGGTTAGTTAACGAGGGCAACAGCACGCCAATGGCGCGGCTGGTGGCATTCGAGAGGATGTCAGGGGCGCGATTAGGAATATAACCCAGTTCATCGAGAGCAACGGCTATCTTGCCACGCAGCGCTTCGGAAACCTGTTCCGGGTTACGTAAATAGCGACTGACCGTCATTTTGGTCACGCCGACAAGATCGGCTACATCCTGGAGTACGGGTCTTTTCTTTTTCATCGTCCTGACTGCGATCAACGGGGAAACATTTCCCCAGTTTATCACGGACAAAGCGCAACCTTCCCTAACATCCGGGAAGGTTGCGCAATTTATTTAGACCCGATCGGAGAACGATCAGACGGGCGGCAGATCGAACAGCAGAATTTCGCTATCGCCGTCGGCGTGTACGGAAATCGCCTGCTCGTCCCAAATCGCCAGGCCATCGCTGGTGGTAGCTTTCGTTCCGTTGATGGTGACTTCACCTTTCACCACCTGGATCCACACCCGACGTTCAGCGGCAATCTGGTGCACCGACTGCTCATCTTTCAGCAGCGCCCAGCGGTACAGCTCCATATCCTGGTACACCTTCAGCGAACCTTCGCGGGCATCCGGCGACAGCACCAGTTGCTTGCCCTGCGCGGCGTCAAAGCGGCGCTGTTCGTAGCGCGGCGTGATGCCATTTTTTTCCGGCATAATCCAGATCTGGTACAGATGCAGTTTTTCGGTGTTGCTTGGGTTGTACTCCGAGTGACGAATCCCGGTACCCGCGCTCATGATCTGGAACTCGCCCGCCGGAACTTGCTCTTTATTCCCCATGCTGTCCTGGTGCTCAACGGCCCCTTCCAGCACGTAGGTCAGGATTTCCATGTCCTTGTGCGGATGGGTACCGAAGCCCTGGCCGGCATCAATCACGTCGTCATTGATCACCCGCAGCGCCGAGAAGCCCATAAAGTTAGGGTCGTAATAGTTCGCGAAAGAGAAAGTATGCCAGGAATCCAGCCAGCCGTGGTTAGCGTGGCCGCGTTCGTTAGCTTTGCGTAAGTAGATCATGTTGCACCCCCGTATGTTTTCGATGGGATAAGTGTGGACCCAATCCCCTGGCGATCATAGAGGGTGAAAATTGACTCCTCTGTTCAAAAAATATGAATGAGTACAGAGGAGCCGTGAGGGCTTATCGGGTAAGGGTAATCGTGGCCGGAGATGGCTGTTCAAAGCCGCGTTCGAGGATCTCCAGATTCGTGAGAACGTCAGATTCCTTGACGAAATTTGGCTGACCGTTAACGAGGGTTTCATACAGCGAATCATAGACCCGCCCATAGTCGCCGGTTTCAAGCGGGATCTCTTCCCGTACGGTTTCCCCCGCCTCATTGACGTACTCCAGCAGACCAACCGTCTCATCCGCGCCGAATCCCGGCTCGCCCGGCATAACATTGGCCTTCAGGCTGGTCTCCTGCTGGTCGATACCGTATTTAATAAACGAACCTTTATGACCATGGACGATGAATTTTGGGTAAGGCAGCTTCACCAGATGGCTGGTTTTGACAATCGCCTTCAGGTTGCCGTAGAACAGCTGGGCCTCAAAGGTATCGTCCGGGTTAGCTTTATTGCGCAGGCTACGGATGTCATAAGAGACATGGTCCGGGCGACCGAACAGGGAGATAATTTGGTCCAGGGTATGGACGCCCAGACCGTAGAATGTGCCGTCCTGAGGCAGCCCGGGTTTCCCTCCATCTACCGGACGATAGTTGTCGAAATGGTTTTCAATCTCGACGATCTCGCCAAGCTTTCCGCTTTCAATCACCTTCTTCGTGGTCAGAAAGCAGGAGTCGAAGCGACGATTCTGGTACGGCGTAACCGTCAGTCCCTTGCTTTTCGCCAGGGCGAATAGCGTTTTTGCCTCCTCAAGCGTCGGGGTAAAGGGCTTTTCGACCAGCACATTTTTACCCGCCTCCAGCGCCCGTTTCGCATAGGTAAAATGGCTGTCAGCGTGGGTGCAGACAATCACCAGTTTGACCTGCGGGTCGTTAAGCACTTCGTCGAGGTCGCTGGTGAAGTGGATGTGCGAATACTGCGGAGCCTGTTCCTCCGGCTTTGCACTGCGGCGGTAGATATGCGCCACGTGCCAGCGGTCTTTTCGGTGCAGGACATAGGGAAGATGGTAGCGGGTGGTGCTTTTGCCGAATCCAATAAATGCGCAGTGCAAAGTCATAACGCTATCCTTATTTAAGGTCTCTGCTGTTAACCATAGCGCAAGCTGGCTGCAAACTTAACCCCTTCAATGAGTGTGCCAAATTCTTAAATGTTAAATTTAGCGCTCAAATTTATTGACCCTGCTGGCTAAATTCTGGATAAGAGGTCCCCACGGGAAAAGAACGTTTTTTATCCAGCGCGCTCACCGTTTCCCAAAATACGATGACTAAAGGAGTAGCCATCTCGTTCGCATGGAAAGCAAATATATCGCCTTAAATAGCGCCCTTCTCTTTTGGCTGCTTGGCCTGATGGCCTGGTGCTTCGAATCCACGTATCTGGCCTGGCTATCGGGCTCTTTCGCCTTATCCTCCTTCGTTTTTCATTTTCAATATCAGCGGATTAATCATATGTTTAAAAAGAACAAAATCATTGAAGCTACGCCGCCGGCGGTGAATACGGCGGTACTCAACGGTGAATCTCCATCCGCCGTGGCCCGAAAACCGGCCACCACGGTTATCGCCGGCGGTATCCGCTTTGACGGAAACATTATCGCTGAGGGAGATGTCGATATTTACGGTACCGTAAGCGGCAATATCGACGCCGAAGAGAGCCAGATTAAGATCATGACCGACGGTCTGGTAGAGGGGAATATCACCTGCCGCGAGCTGATTATTGACGGCTGCGTCATGGGCCAGTGCCGCAGCGAGACGATTGAAATTGATAAGAACGGCAACGTGACCGGCACGTTGGCCTACCGCACGCTGGCCATCAAAAAGGGCGGCGTTTTTTCCGGCCAGGCAGAGCTGCTGCCAGCGGCAGAAAAGAGCAACGTCGTGGGGTTTATCGCCGATACCGCTATTGAAACCAAAGATAAGGTTGAGGCGCAGTAGCAGCCATCCGGGTGCGGCGGAAAAAAGCAAAAAAAAAGCCAGCACCCGGCTGGCTAAAGTAATACTGGAAGCAATG
>NZ_ALNJ01000010.1:0-44252 GCF_000293135.1 Klebsiella sp. OBRC7
GGTGCTTATCGTCCACTGACAGATGTCGCATTTTATATGCTAAATCATTCATGATGTGTCGAGACGGCCAGCACGGGAATTCCCAGGAGCTTATAAAGGTAAGTGACTGGGGTGAGCGTGTACAGCCAACGAAGAGACAGCGTGAAGGATGAAGCATATAGCCTCATCAAACACCATGGACACTACGTTGAGTGAAGCACCCAATTTGTTGTCAAACAGACCTGTTTTAACGCCTGCTCTGGTTTCAGAGCAGGCGTTTTTTTCTTTTCAGGGATAGAGAAACGCTCAGGCGGGAAGAGAAGAGATTCTCGCCCCCGATGGAGGCGAGAAGGGCATTACTGCTGCGGATTGTTTTGCAGGGTTAACAGCAGGCCGTCGCGACGCATCGTCGCCGCTTCCTCCGGCTGATGCAGGCGATCAAGAGTATCGGCCAGCCACGCGTAGTCAAACGCATCCGGGCGCTGCTTGAGCGCTGCGCGGAACGCGATGCTGGCTTCCTGCCACTCGCCGTGACGCATGAGCGATTGTCCCAGCGTACTCCACAGCAGCGGACGGTCGCCGACCGTTTTGATCTGCTGGCGCAGCACCTTTTCCAGCTGTTCCGGATTATTCGTTTTCAGCCGCGGGATAGGCATCACCAGACGATCGTCGTAGTGCTTTTTCAGACCTTCGATAATAATCTGCTGTGCGGTATCATGGTCGTCGCTTTCGATAAGGCGATTAGCCATTGCCACCTGTAGCGCCACCTGGCTGCGGGTTTTTCGGTTCTGGCTTTTCCACCAGTCGCGCAGACCTTCGCTGCCGCCGTCGGCCAGCGTTTTATCCATCAGACCAATCCACGCCAGCTGTTCCAGTTCGGCACGGTGCTCCTCATCGCTGACGTTGGCTTTCGCCATTGATGGAATGATATCCAGCAGCGAATTCCAGGCGCCGGTACGAATGTAGGCCTGCTCGGCGAGGCGCAGGACCTCCGGATGACGCGGCGTGATCTCCAGCAGCTTGTCGATGCCGTGGCGGGCGGCGTGGTTTTCATTACGCGCCAGCTGCAGGCGTACGCGGGTGATTTCGACAGGTATCAGGTCGTCGCCGGCTAACTCAGTCGCGCGCTCCAGATGCTGGTTGGCGCGGGCTTCATCGCCACGCTGCTGGGCGGCTTCTGCCGCCAGCAGATAGTTCACAACGGGCTGCTCAGCGTGATCGGCATTTTTCGCCATCAGCTTCTCAACCTGCTGATAATCGCCCTCCGCCAGTTTCAGCAGCGCCTGCTCGGTTTGCTTACGCGCGCGGCGACGCTTGCGGCCCACGAACCAGCCGCGGGTATGCGCGCCGGTGCGGAAAATGCGCCGCAGCAGCCACTCAATGGCAAACAGCACCACCATGGTGAGGATCATGATGATCGCTAACCCGGTGACGCTGGTTTCAATGTTGTAATTATCGGTCTGGATCAGGACGTAGCCCTGATGACCCGCGATCATCGGACCGACCACGATCCCGGCAAGCAGCAGCGCGAAGAGTAAGAGAATTTTCAACATGCGTTACTCTCCTTGTGGCGCAGGCGTTGGCGCGTGGGCTGCAGGTGCCGGCGCGGGAGCCGGGGCGCTGGCCTGGGTTTCAGCCGGCTGCGCCATCAGATTACGTACCCGCGTTTGCATCAGTTTCTCAAGCAGCGCCTGGCTCTGCAGGCTCTCCGGTACGTTCATGGTGATACTTTGCTGACTGAGCTTATCCACGTCCTCAAGGAAGGCTTTGGTGGTGGCATCTTCAGTGTCGTAGTAAGCACGAACCCACGTCGAGACGTTATCCAGCGCCTGTTTGTAGGTTTCTTCCTGATGACGCGGAACCGCCTGCGCCGCGACCAGCAGACGGGAGCGGATGTTTTCGCGCAGATAGACGTCCTGGTTTGGCGCCAGCAGCGGCACGGCGGTCTCATCGCGGCGGCGAACGGTAATAAAGCTGTCCATAAAGTTCTGCCAGCTTTTTTGCAGGTTTACCCGCCACTCGCTAATGGAGCTGGATAGCTCATCGCTATCGGAATCCATCGGGGTGTCATCGTCGTTGTTGTCCGCCAGGCGTAAATTATCGATCTGGTTGGCGAGCTGGTTCACTTTCAGAATGATGCCGTCGTAGTCGACCTGGCTCACGGCGGAAAGCGAAGCAATATCGTCGGTAATGGCGCGACGGGCGGAAATCAGGCTCGGATCGTTCATATCGGCGAGGCTGGCATCGGCGCTTTTCAGCAGCGCGGCGGCGGTCGTCACGTCCTGATCGCTCCACAGCTTACGTCCGGCCAGTTTTACGAGGAAATCAGCCTGCGCGAGCAGCCAGGTTTTTGCATCGCTGCCGGAAATGACCGCGACCTTCTCCTGCACTTCTTCCAGCTTCTTCGCCAGAGAATCCTGCTGACGCTGCGCTTCCGTCAGCTGGTCGGCCTGCTGCTTGATGATGCCTTCAAGCTCGCTTTTTTGGCTCTCCTGCGCTTTTTGCAGCGCGGCGATCTGGCTGGATAGCCCGGCGCTGGCTTCGCTCTGGCGGGTTGCCTGAGTCTTCGTCAGACCATAAAGGCCTACGCCAGCGGCGAGGGCGATAGCGATAGCTATTGCGCTCAGGGCGAGGCTGGTTTTACTGCCGCCGTTTTTCTTTTCGACATTCTTCTCTGGCTGTGGCGTCGTTTCCACGGCCTCCCTGGTCTCTTCAACCACGGCGGATTGATTCTGTTGTTCCGTCATTATGGCTTCCAATGTTGAGAGTTATTGTAATGCGCGTAGCAGCGCATCGTTGTCGGCGCTATCGGCAACCTGGATATCCTGCCAGCCCAATTCCCTGGCCTGCTCGGCCAGACGTTCACTGACAACGAAAATGCGACAGCTCAGGAGCCAACGTTCGCGATACCACTGTGGTATTAACGTCCAGAGCTGCTGCAGCATCTCGCCGCTGGTGATGACCAGCGTCGAAACCCCGCGAGACTGCCAGCGCATTGCTTCTTCTGCGCCATCGTAGTGCCTTGCACTACGTTGATAACATTCACAAAAAGTGACATCAGCGCCGCGTTCGCGAAGTGTGTCACCGAGTAATTCCCGCCCGCCGTTGCCGCGCAGGATGAGCGCTTTTTTCCCCGCAATGTTTTGTAATTCAGGTAATTGTAGCAAGACTTCGCTGATTTCCCGATCTAACGGGTAGCGAACTTGTCGATTACTGACCTTATGCAGGGCCAGCGCGGTGGTGCGGCCAATGGCAAAATAGTCGGGCGCCGTGGGCCAGCACAGCCCCTGCTGCTGGAGGCGAGCGTGGGCAAACTCGACGGCATGCTGAGATAGCGCGAAGAGCAAATCGCCTGCGGCGAGGCTTGCCAGCTGGCCGCCCAGCTCAGAGAGCTGACGGCCCGGGGTAAACTCAATGAGAGGAAAGCTCCAGGCCACGCGTCCCAGCGCGCGCAGGCGGCTGACTAACTCTTCGCCTTGCGGCAGCGGACGGGTAACCAGAATGCTCATTGAGGCGCTTCTCCTGCGTAGACGACGGCGAGAATGTCGCGAGCGCCGTTATCCAGAAGTTCTTCGGCAAGGGCGACGCCCAGCGTTTCGGCATCTTCCGGGCGACCGCGCCGCTCGCCGCGTACCGTGTGTGAACCATCCGGCGCGCCAACCAGCGCGCGCAGCCATAGCTCACCGTCGATCAGTTCGGCATAGCTGCCGATAGGCACCTGACAGCCGCCTTCAAGCCGGGTGTTCATCGCCCGTTCAGCGCGGACGCGGATGGCCGTTTCCGTATGATTCAGCGGGGCCAGCAGCGTTTTGGTCCATTCGTCGTCAAGGCGACACTCAATGCCGACCGCGCCCTGGCCGACGGCGGGCAGAGATTGCTCCGGGGACAGCGGTTGACGAATACGCGCCTCAAGGTTCAGGCGCTTAAGCCCTGCGGCGGCCAGAATAATGGCGTCGTATTCGCCGCTATCAAGCTTGCCCAGACGCGTGCCAACGTTGCCGCGCAGAGAGCGGATCGTGAGATCCGGCCGCGCGGCGGCCAGTTGACACTGACGGCGTAAACTTGAGGTGCCAACGATGCTGCCGTGGGGGAGTTCATCAATGGAAGCGTAGTGATTCGAGACAAAGGCGTCGCGCGGATCTTCGCGTTCACAGATGGTCACCAGCCCCAGCCCTTCGGGAAACTCCACCGGCACGTCCTTCATAGAATGGACGGCAATGTCGGCGCGACCTTCCAGCATGGCCAGCTCTAACTCTTTCACAAAGAGGCCCTTACCGCCCACTTTTGCAAGGGGCGTATCAAGGATCACGTCGCCGCGGGTGACCATAGGCACCAGCTCAACGGAAAGCCCCGGATGACAGGACACCAGACGCTCTTTCACATAATGTGCCTGCCATAGCGCAAGCGGGCTTTGCCGTGTGGCAATTCTCAAAACTTTGTCTAACATGCTTGTTACCGTCATAGTCGACCACTAACCATCCTAACATTGTTGTCTTAGGGATGTTAGTTTTGTGGGGTTAAGGGTCGCGGCCATTTTTTTAGCCTTTCATGCGTTTGCGGGGTGCCGCAAACGTAGTGAAGAATTTACACGTAGTAAAGGGTGCTACACTTGTATGTAGCTCATCTTTCTTTACGGTCAATCAGCAAGGTGTTAGATTGATCACGTTTTAAACCATTTGTCAGTCAGCAGTTCATCACAACCACACCGACGACGAATGGTGACGGTTTTTGTTGAAATACTGAAACTCTCCGTACTATTGTACGTCGGGTTTTTGAACATCAGGCGATATGTCTTGTACCTCTATATTGAGACACTGAAACAGAGACTGGATGCCATCAACCAATTGCGCGTGGATCGCGCCCTTGCTGCCATGGGACCCGCTTTCCAGCAGGTTTACAGTCTACTGCCGACATTACTACATTATCATCATCCGCTGATGCCGGGTTACCTTGACGGTAACGTTCCCCGTGGCATTTGCCTCTACACGCCTGATGAAACCCAACGTCACTATCTTGATGAACTCGAGCTCAACCGTGGAATGCTGGCCAAAGAGCCGCCGAAAGGCGAGCTGCCGATCACCGGCCTTTACTCTATGGGCAGTACGTCTTCCGTCGGCCAAAGCTGCTCTTCCGACCTGGATATCTGGGTTTGCCACCAATCCTGGCTGGATAGCGAAGAGCGCCAGCTGCTGCAGCGCAAATGTAGCCTGCTCGAGAGCTGGGCGGCGTCGCTGGGCGTTGAGGTCAGCTTCTTCCTGATCGACGAAAACCGCTTCCGCCATAACGAAAGCGGTAGCCTGGGCGGTGAAGACTGCGGCTCAACTCAACACATCCTGCTGCTGGATGAGTTTTACCGTACCGCGGTGCGCCTTGCCGGGAAACGTATTCTGTGGAATATGGTGCCGTGCGATGAAGAAGAGCATTACGACGATTACGTGATGAGCCTCTACGCGCAGGGCGTGCTGACGCCGAACGAATGGCTGGATCTCGGCGGCCTGAGTTCCCTCTCGGCAGAAGAGTACTTCGGCGCCAGCCTGTGGCAGCTGTATAAAAGTATCGACTCGCCCTATAAGGCCGTGCTGAAGACGCTGCTGCTGGAAGCGTACTCCTGGGAGTACCCCAACAACCGTCTGCTGGCGAAAGATATCAAGCAGCGCCTGCATGACGGTGAAATCGTATCGTTTGGCCTTGACCCTTATTGCATGATGCTGGAGCGCGTCACGCTCTATCTGCAGGCCATCGAAGATGAAACGCGCCTCGATCTGGTGCGTCGATGTTTCTATTTAAAAGTGTGCGAGAAGCTGAGCCGCGAGCGCGCCTGCGTCGGCTGGCGCCGTGAAGTCGTCAGCCACCTGGTGAAAGAGTGGGGCTGGGATGAAAAGCGTCTGATGATGCTCGATAACCGGGCCAACTGGAAGATTGACGAAGTTCGTAAAGCGCACAACGAACTGCTTGATGCGATGATGCAGAGCTATCGCAACCTGATTCGCTTTGCGCGCCGTAATAACCTGAGCGTTTCCGCCAGCCCGCAGGATATTGGCGTGCTGACGCGTAAGCTGTACGCCGCCTTTGAAGCGCTGCCGGGGAAAGTGACCCTGGTAAACCCGCAAATTTCGCCGGATCTGTCTGAGCCGAATCTGACTTTCATCCACGTGCCGCCGGGTCGTGCCAACCGTACCGGCTGGTATGTCTATAACCGCGCGCCGGACATGGAATCGATCATCAGCCATCAGCCGCTGGAATATAACCGTTATCTTAATAAGCTGGTGGCCTGGGCCTGGTTTAACGGCCTGCTGACGTCACGCACACGCCTGTTTATTAAGGGCAACGGGATTGTCGACCTGGCGAAACTGCAGGAAATGGTGGCCGATGTGGCGCATCACTTCCCGCTGCGCCTGCCGTCTCCGACGCCGAAAGCGCTGTATAGCCCCTGCGAAATTCGCCACCTGGCGATTATCGTCAACCTCGAATATGACCCGACGGCGGCCTTCCGCAATCAGGTAGTGCATTTCGATTTCCGCAAGCTGGATGTTTTCAGCTTCGGCGAAGAGCAAAAGTGCCTGATTGGCAGCATCGATCTGCTGTATCGCAACTCGTGGAACGAGGTGCGTACGCTGCACTTTAACGGCGAGCAGGCGATGATCGAAGCGCTGAAAACCATTCTTGGCAAGATGCACCAGGACGCCGCGCCGCCGGATAGCGTGGAAGTTTTCTGCTATAGCCAGCATCTGCGCGGCCTGATCCGCACTCGCGTGCAGCAGCTGGTGTCTGAATGCGTTGAGCTGCGTCTTTCCAGCACCCGCCAGGATACCGGCCGTTTTAAAGCGCTACGCGTTTCCGGGCAGACCTGGGGGCTCTTCTTCGAGCGTCTTAACGTCTCGGTACAGAAGCTGGAAAACGCCATCGAATTCTATGGCGCGATTTCGCATAACAAACTGCACGGCCTGTCGGTGCAGGTGGAAACCAACCACGTCAGGCTGCCGCAGGTGGTGGATGGTTTTGCCAGCGAAGGGATTATTCAGTTCTTCTTTGAAGATGCGGATAACGATAACGGATTTAACATCTATATCCTTGATGAGAGCAACCGCGCCGAGGTGTATCACCACTGCGAAGGGAGCAAAGAAGAGCTGGTACGCGACGTCAGCCGCTTCTACTCTTCGTCGCATGACCGCTTTACCTACGGCTCCAGCTTTATCAACTTTAACCTGCCGCAGTTTTATCAAATCGTCGACGTCGACGGCCGCGAACAGGTGATCCCGTTCCGCAGCCAGGTGATTGCCGCGGCCACCCTTGCTGCAGGTGAGGATTCCGCGACATCATCGATGTTGCAGCACTACTCATGACCCGCCGCGTAGACCTGTCATTCGGCGCAGGTAAATTTCCCGGGGGCGCTTCGCTTGCCCGGGCTACGGGGTGATATGGGTTTTGTCGCCCGGATACGGCGTTAGCCGCAATCCGGGGAACTCGAATCACGCGCGTTTAGCGAAAACTCACCGCTTCACCGGCCTGCGCGGTCGCCGCCTGTTCCAGCAGATCCCAGAAAGTTTCGCCGCTGCGGTCGCATACCCACTCGTCGCCTTTCAAGTCGAAATGGTAGCCGCCTTGTTTTGTCGCCAGCCACACCTGGTGCAGCGGCTCCTGGCGGTTGATAATAATTTTGCTGCCGTTTTCAAAGCTGATTGTCAGCACGCCGCCGTTGATTTCGCAGTCGATATCGCTGTCGCCATCCCAGTCGTCGAGACGCTCTTCGATGGTCATCCACAGGGTATCGGCCAGGCGATGGAATTCACTGTCGTTCATGGTTCTTTCCCGCTTTTTTGATCGTGGCGGCAGTATAGCGCAATCTACGATGACTTCGGCAGATGGCGAAGGCGGATCAGCAGTAGAGACGTCACGATCGCCATCGCCAGCAGCCCGTAACGCGCGCTCAGCATCCGGCTCTGTTGATAATGCTGAAGAAGGCCAGAGAGATCGCCGGGCGCCAGGTTTTGTGTCTGGATAAGCTGATGGAAAGTCCGATCGCTCGTCCAGGGGATAAACGTGAGATGGCCGATGGCCTGTCGGGCGGCCAGGCCCATAGCCAGGTCGTGCTGTACCTGATATTTCATCAGGAAGGTCAACACCGTGAGCATGACGGTACTGATTAACGCCATTCCTAATGCCTGCCCGATATCGCGCGAGGCGGCCTGAACGCCGCCGGACTGTTCGGCGTGCCGATTCCCTGCGCCAGTGGTGACCAGTATCGGGGCATTGGCCGCGATGGTGCCCATTCCCGCGCCGATTAAACAAAGCCCTGATGCCATCAGTACAGGGGTAAACCCCGTCACGTGCAGTGCCGCGGCGGCAACCAGAGCGCCGGCGATCCCCGCCGTCAGCCCCATCTGGCACTGGCGGCGAGGGTTTCGCTGCTGAATAAACAGCGGCAGGCCCAGCGAACAGGCAGCGAGACATATCGCAAAAGGGAGTATCAGCAGCCCTGTTTCCATCGCCGATACGCTTTTAACAATCTGCGCAAAACTCACCACGGTAAAAATAGCCGAACTGTAGGCAAAAAATATCCAACCAGTGAGATAGAGCCCGTGGCGCACCAGGCGGGTTTTCAGGAAAACCGCGGGGAGCAGAGCGTGGCCGGTGGTGGCTTCAAAATGACGTTCCCAGCGCAGCATCATCACCAGCACCATCAGGCCGCAGAGAATAACGAAAGGGGCGGGGCTCAGGCCGAGAACGCTCACTGCCGGGTCGAAGGGCATAACCAGTCCCCAGACCGGGATGCGCAGAATACCGAAAATCGTCAGAAACAGCCCGATGGTGCCTAACAGAAAGCCCGGGGTATCGAAGGCGATAGCGGCGCGTTTGTTTTCTGATGCCGGGATGATGACGGAGCAGAGCAGGATAAGCAGCGCCAGCAGGCCAAGCGAGGCAAACGCGATGCGCCAGCCGACGTGGTCCAGCAAATATCCGCATACAATTGGACCACAGGCGAATGAAATGCCGCTGGAGGCGCCCAGCGCGCCAAAGGCGGCAACCCGTCGTCGCTGCTGATACAGGGCAGAGATCAGGCCAAAAACGGCGGGGATCATCAGGCTACCGCCTATCCCGGCGGTCAGACGCGCGCCCCAGGTGAAGAGCGCGATCGATGGCGAAAAAAAGGCGCAGGCTTCGGCGAGGATAAAAATCAGGCAGCCGATGCGAAACAGCATTCGCCAACCCCAGATACACCCCAGCATTCCGCCTGCCACCATAAACGTGCCGGCAATCAACGGATACATGGTATTCGCTGTACTGACCTGCCCAAGCGTGGCGTGCAGATCGTTCATTAGCGCCTGCGTGGCGATACTTAACGTCACGTTATCGGCGGAAGCCAGAAACTGTGCGCAGCATAAGACAACCAAAGGTAACCAGTTTGTCGGTGTAGGGTTGGTGGTCACAGCGTGTTCCTTTTTGATAGAAACGACAAAACGCGCCCTTCCTCGCGGGAGGGGCGCGTTTTTGTTAGTTATCTTTCGATCTTAACTCAGATTTTCGACTTCTTCGCACGCGGCTCTTCTCCTGCTGCGTCATCAGAACCCCTGGCGCGGACGGGAAGATTGCGCGTCCCGAATAAAAACAGCAGCGTCATGACCGCGGTGGCGACCATACCCGCTCGCGTGGCTTTCAGGCGGGCGGTTTTATAGACCTGGTTGAGTTCCGTTACATCCTTCTGATTCACGCCCTGGTCCAGCATCAGCGTTGAGAAACCCGTATCGCTGAGATAAGGAATAACGGAAAGATTTGCCACCTTCTGCTGTGTATCCTGGCTTAGCGAAGCGTCGTGGCTGGCCATATCCTGTACCGTCATGGTGACCGCCGTCAGCATCACCATACCGCAAACCGCCACGCCGATTGCCTGGCCGACGTTACGCGAAGTCGCCTGCACGCCGCCGGACTGCTGCGCATCGCGCGCCGGCAGGGCGCTGGTAACAATATAGCTGGAATAGGCGGAAACGATGCCCATACTGACGCCAATCAGACACATCCCTACCGGCACGATCATGCTGAAATCGGACGGGCCGAAGCCGAAGATGCACAACACGGAGCCCAGCGTGCCGATGAGCAGCGCGCTCTGGCACATCCGTTTCGGATTCGCGTTTTTCCAGACGATTGGCAGCCCCAGCGAAAAGACCACGACGCCCAGCGCAAACGGCAGGATTAGCAAACCGGTTTCAATACCGTTCAGCCCGGCAACCACCTGTACAAAGCTCACGGTCACAAAAATACCGGAACCGTAGGCGAGGAAGATAAACGCCGTCAGATAGAGACCGTTACGCACCTGCGGCGTTGCGAGGAACGACAGCGGGATCAGCGCGCTGCCGGTGGTGGCTTCGCGATGGCGCTCCCACTTCAGCATAATCGCCAGCACGATCAGGCCAAACAGGACGAGGAACGGCGCCGGGCTAAGACCCATGACGGTGAACGGCGCGTTAAACGGCGTAAACAGACCCCAGCTCGAGACTTTCAGGAAGCCGAGGATCACGCTGAACAGGCCGATAACGGTCAGGACCACGCCCGGCAGATCGAACACCACTTTGCGTTCAGGTTTTGCCGGCGTAGGGACGAGGAAAGAGCCGCTGAAGATCACGATGCACAGGCCGGCAATAGCGGCAAACGCCGCACGCCAGCCGAAGTGGTCAACCAGCAGGCCGCAAATCAACGGACCGGCGGCGAAGGAGACGCCGCTTGCCGCGCCGATAGCGCCAAAGGCGATCGCCTGCTGGCGGCCTTTATAGTTACTGGCGATAAGCCCCAGCACCGAAGGGATCATAAAGCTTCCGCCAATACCGGAAAGCAGACGGGCGCCGTAGGTGAAGACCAGCATGTTCGGTGAGAAATAAGCGGTCAGCTCGGCAAGAAACAGCAGCGCGCAGCCGATGCGGAAGGTTTTCTTCCAGCCGACGATAAGCCCGGCCATCCCGGCGGCGACCATCAGAGAGCCCGCGGCTAGCGAATACATCGCGTTGGCGATGCTGATGAGATCCATTGACGCGTGCAGGTCTTTGACCAGCGCGCCGGTAGCGATGCTCAGCGTGGCATTATCGCCGGATGTCGAAAGCTGAGCTAGGCACAGCACCAGCAGCGGCAACCATTTCATCGCCGTATCGGCGGCCGCGTTGCGCGACATGCCGTGAGAGTTAATTACTGAATTTGTCGTCATGATCGTGTTCTGTGGTTAATTTCAGGCAATCTACATATCATCCTTCAAGCTGCCTGCGTTCACCCCTGTAGTAAGCTCCAGGGGATTCTCTTAGGTGCTGTCTTGATGCAACGTGAATGATTTTGTGCAATAGCTATCCGCCCGACGCCGCCGCCGGGTGGATAATGTTCGCAACAGGATTACTGGATTTGCTGTTTCTTACCGCCCAGCACGGTGCCCCATACCTTCACATCTTTAAGCTGAACCGGCTCGATGGCCTGCGGATCGTCTTCCAGCACGGTGAAGTCGGCATATTTACCGCATTCGATGCTGCCGATCAGATGGTCCATTTTCATGGTCCATGCCGCGCCGAGGGTCATCGCGTGCAGCGCGCGATCGACGGAGATTTTCTCCGCTTCGCCCAGTACGCGCCCGGATGCCGTCAGGCGGTTCACCGCGCACCAGCCGGTGAACAGCGGGTTGATGGGGGTGATGCCGCAATCGCTGTGGAAGGCGAAAGGAATACCGTGGCGCACCGCGCTGCCGCAGGCGTCCATACGCATTGCGCGCTCCGGGCCCATGGTTTTGCTGTAGTGCTGATCGCCCCAGTAATAGATGTGGTTGCTGAAAAAGTTCACGCCCATGCCCATCTCTTTGATGCGTTTGAACTGATCTTCACGCAGCATCTGCGCGTGCTGCATCACCGCGCGGTGGTTAACTGCCGGAATACGATTCAGGGTTTTCTCGACGGCTTTAATGAACGCTTCCGAGGCCTCGTCGCCGTTACAGTGGCAGTGAACCTGGTAGCCGCGGGACATGATGTCGTAGACCTGCTGCTCCACCTCTTCCGGCGTGGCGTTCCACGCGCCGTTGTGGCCATCCAGATAATAGAAGGGCTCCAGCATCCGTCCTGACCCACCCTGGATAGAGCCGTCGAGGAAGATTTTCATCGGGCCGAAGTGCATTTTTTCGTGCCCGTGACGCATGACGTCCGGGGCGAAATCCAGCGCTTCCTGGAAGGGTTTTTTGACGAAAGGAGGACCGTAGGCCACCAGCAGACGAATCGGGAAGTCCTCTTCACGGGTCATGCGGATGTAGTTTGTCATCAGCTCGGGATTGCTGAAATCGGTCAGACCCATATCGGCTGCGCTGGTGCAGCCTGCGCGAAACGCTTCCTTGCCGAAATTGGCGATGGCGATTTCGGTGGTGAGTTCGTCCCAGAAACCATATTTATTCAGGATTGGCCCCATGGCGGCGAACTCCACCAGCTCGCCGTGCAGCGTACCGTCCTGATTTTTCACCACGCCTTCAATCTGGCAATCGTCAAATATTCCGCAGTCGTGCAGCGCGGCGGTATTGGCGCCCATCAGGTGGATGCTCATATGGATAACCGCGACCGGACGGGTGGTTGAGACGCGGTCCAGATGTTCGCGGCCCAGCTTTTCGCTGCCGAAATAAATGGGATCAACGCCCCATGCGATCAGCGGCGCGTGCGGATCGGTCATCTCACGTTCCACCGCCTGCAGCGCGCTGACGACGTCGTCAAAAGAGCGGCAGCCTTTCCAGACTTTACCGGTATGGTCCGGGCGATCGTAGTAACCCACATAGGGGAATTGCCACATACCGCCGCCGGTGACGTGCGAGTGGGCTTCAATCAGGCCGGGCATTAACACTTTATCGGCAAAGGTCTCGTCCAGCTGGTATTCGCCAAAGCCGGTGAGTTCTTCAAGCGTGCCGGTGCCTAAAATACGGTCGCCGCGCACCGCGACATGGGTGGTCTCCGGGCGGTTCGGGCACATCGTAATGATTTTTTTAGCGGCAAAAATCGTGATTTCTGATGCTGACATAGTAGGCTCAATCATTCAGGGTTCAGAGAGCGATGAAAGGCGTCGCTTTCATCATGAGTATTAATGCGCCTATGCTAATTGTCATATTGGATGTATAACAGGACCAAAAACCCACGATATTAAGGTGCCAATTTGTCGGTTGCTCTGCCTTTTGATTTAACGGGTATAAAGCTGGATGCTGGCAGAAAGCGTAGCGAGCAGCTTTATCGCGCCCTGAGAGAGAAGATGGTGAATACGCCCGGTCTTCACGGGGCTAAACTACCCGCGACGCGTGAGCTGGCGCGGCTGCTGGGGGTTTCTCGCAATACGGTGGTCTCGGTCTACGAGCGTTTGTATGCCGATGATTTGATTGAAACCCGCCAGGGAGACGGCACCTATATACGTTATCGTGGGCAGGAGGTTGACGAAGGCCCCGACGTCCCTGAAATTCCTGCCTTACGCGTCGACTCGCGCCTGCCGCTGACGGCGCGGTTTAATCGCCATTTTGTGCACGATGGCCCGCCGAAGGCTTTTCGCATCGGTATGCCCGCGATTGACCATTTCCCGTTTGATACCTGGTCGCGCCTGCAAAACCGCTTCTGGCGGCGGCGACCTATTGCGCAAATGGGTTACGGCGTTCCGGCGGGCGATTTACAGCTGCGCGAGCTTATCGCCAGCTATCTGCATACCTCGCGCGGTCTGAAGTGCGATCCGGCTCAGGTGATTATTACCCTTGGCGCACAACAGGCGATAATGCTCTGTTCCGCGCTGCTGCTGCGCGCCGGGCAGGACGTCATTATGGAAAACCCCTGCCACTGGGCGGCGGCGGGCGTATTCTCCTGCCTTGGTTTGAATATTAAAGCGATTAACGTTGATGATGAGGGGCTTCAGACAGCGCAGTTGACGGACTATCCCGACGCCCGGATGGTCTATGTGAGCCCGTCATGCCAGTACCCGACGGGCGCGACGCTCTCGCTATCGCGGCGGATGACGCTGCTGGAGTGGGCCAGAAAGCATCAGGCGTGGATTATGGAAGATGATTACGACGGCGAGTATCGCTATAACGGCACGCCGCTGATGCCGCTCGCCGCGCTGGATAACCGCCATCGGGTGATTTATATCGGTTCGTTTTCCAAAGTGATGTATCCCGCGCTACGCCTGGGCTACATGGTGGTTCCGCAACAGCTGGTGGAACCGCTGAACCTGCTGCGTACGCTATCCACCCGCCAGCCGCCAATGAACGATCAGCAGGTGATGGCGAGCTTTATTTCGGAGGGTCATTTCCAGCCCCATATCCGGCGAATGCGCAGAATCAGTAAAAGCCGTCGCGATCTGCTGCTGGCCGAGTGGAATCAGCATCTGAGCCATATTGGCGTGATGCCGGAAGTGGCCTCGGGGCTACATGCGGCGATTACCCTGGATGATGCTGAAACAGAAACCCGTCTCGTTAGCCAGGCCCAGGCGGCAGGCGTGGAAATTACGCCGCTGAGCGCATTGTGGATCCCTGGTACGCCTGAAAGCCGCCATCATTACGGCGTGGTGCTGGGATTTGCCGGCGTGATGGAAGCGGATATTGTGCAGTCGATACAGGTGCTAAAAAAATGCTGGCAGTGACCCTGCTAAAATGAATCCTCAGCGTATATCCACCAACGCGTTTGCGCTGTAACCCTGGTGGAAAGCCGCTTTACAGATGTCATAAAGCTGCCCTAAACGCTTGCTTTTACGTCTTCTCCTGCGATGATAGAAAACAGAAAGAATGAATTACGGGCTACTATCCATGAAAAACGTTTTCCCAGCGCTTGCCGTTTTATTTGCGGTCCTCAGCCTCACCGGCTGTGGTCTGAAAGGGCCGCTCTATTTCCCGCCAGCGGATAAAACGGCGCCTCCGCCGACTAAACCGGTTGATAGCGGTATCCAGAGCTCTACGCCGGATCGTAACGATCGCGGTGATAGCGGTGGTCCGACCCAGGTGAATTACTGACAGTTCCGCGCTGCTGGAGTAGATGATGCAGTTCTCTAAAATGCATGGCCTTGGCAATGACTTTATGGTTGTTGACGCGGTAACTCAGAATGTTTTTTTCTCACCGGAACTGATTCGTCGCCTGGCGGATCGGCATCTTGGCGTGGGCTTCGATCAGCTGCTGGTGGTTGAGCCGCCCTACGATCCGGAGCTCGACTTCCACTATCGCATCTTCAATGCCGACGGTAGCGAGGTGGCGCAATGCGGCAACGGCGCGCGCTGTTTCGCCCGCTTTGTGCGCCTGAAAGGCCTGACCAATAAACGTGACATCCGCGTCAGTACCTCGAACGGCCGTATGGTATTAAGCGTAACGGAAGACGATCTGGTGCGCGTGAATATGGGTGAGCCAAACTTCGAACCGTCGCAGGTGCCGTTCCGCGCCAACAAAGCGGAAAAGACCTATATCATGCGCGCCGCTGAACAGACAGTATTGTGCGGCGTGGTGTCGATGGGCAACCCGCACTGCGTTATTCAGGTCGATGATGTGGAAACCGCGACGGTGGAAACGCTCGGTCCGGTGATGGAAAACCACGAGCGCTTCCCGGAGCGGGCGAACATCGGCTTTATGCAGGTGGTCAGCCGCTCCCATATTCGCCTGCGCGTGTATGAACGCGGCGCGGGTGAAACGCAGGCCTGCGGTAGCGGCGCCTGCGCGGCGGCGGCGGTCGGTATCCAGCAGGGGTTACTGGGCGAGGAGGTCCGCGTGGAATTACCCGGCGGGCGTCTTGATATCGCCTGGAAAGGTCCGGGCCAACCGCTGTATATGACTGGCCCGGCGGCACATGTCTATGACGGATTTATTCATTTATGAAACAAGTCGGGGAAGAACAGCAGGAACTCGCCAGCGAGCTGAACGATCGCGCAGTGGTGGACTATCTGTTGCAACATCCTGAATTCTTTATTCGTAATGCGGCGCTGGTGGAGCATATGTCGGTGCCGCATCCGGTACGTGGTTCGGTCTCGCTGGTGGAATGGCACATGGCGCGGGCGCGGAACCATATCAACGTGCTGGAAGAGAATATGACGCTGCTGATGGCCCAGGCGACGGCTAACGAAAGCCTGTTTCAGCGCCTGTTTGATCTGCAGACGCGGCTGGCGGCGGCCGATAGCCTTGATGAAATGCTGAACCGCTTTCATCGCTGGGCGCGCGAGCTGGGCCTGGCGGGCGCCACGGTGCGCCTGTTTCCCGACAGCTGGCGGCTCGGCGCGCCCTCCAAATTCACCCATCTGGCGATAAGCCGTCAGGCGTTTGAGCCCATTCGCATCCAGCGGCTTGGGCAACAGCGGCATTATCTTGGCCCATTAAACGGCCCGGAACTGCTGGTGGTGTTGCCGGAAGCAAAAGCCGTGGGTTCGGTGGCAATGTCGCTGCTGGGGGGGGATGAAGCGCCCGGCGTGATGCTGTTCAGCAGTCGCGACCCTCAGCACTATCAGCAAGGTCAGGGAACGCAGCTTTTGCATGAAATTGCGTCGATGCTCCCGGGTTTGCTGGAGCGCTGGATCGAGCGCGCATGACCGACTCGCCGCTGTTTACGCCCGTAGAACGCTTTTTACGCTATCTCGGCGTGGAGCGTCAGCTGAGCCCGATAACGCTGTTGAACTACCGCCGCCAGCTCGAGACGCTTATCGCGCTGGCGGATAGCGCCGGGCTGAAAAGCTGGCAGCAGTGCGATGCTGCCCAGGTCCGTAGCCTGGCGGTGCGCAGCCGTCGCCAGGGGCTGGGGCCAGCCAGCCTGGCTTTACGTCTCTCCGCCTTACGCAGCTTCTTTGACTGGCTGGTGAGCCAGGGCGAACTGGCCGCGAATCCGGCGAAAGGGATTTCGGCGCCGAAAACACCGCGCCATTTACCGAAAAATATCGACGTCGACGACGTTAACCGACTGCTGGATATCGATCTTAACGATCCGCTGGCGGTACGCGACAGGGCGATGCTGGAAGTGATGTACGGCGCGGGACTGCGTCTCTCGGAGCTGGTGAATCTCGACATTAAGCACCTCGATCTGGAATCCGGCGAGGTGTGGGTGATGGGCAAAGGCAGCAAAGAGCGTCGCCTGCCGATTGGCCGCAACGCAGTGGTGTGGATTGAGCACTGGCTCGACCTGCGCGGCCTGTTCGGCGCTGATGAAGACGCCCTGTTCTTATCAAAGCTGGGTAAGCGAATTTCCGCGCGTAACGTGCAAAAGCGCTTTGCCGAATGGGGCATTAAGCAGGGCCTCAACAGCCACGTGCATCCGCATAAGCTGCGCCACTCTTTCGCGACCCATATGCTGGAGTCGAGCGGCGATCTGCGCGGAGTGCAGGAGCTGCTGGGTCATGCGAATCTGTCCACTACTCAAATTTATACCCATCTTGATTTTCAACACCTTGCGTCGGTGTACGATGCGGCGCATCCGCGCGCCAAACGGGGGAAATAATGCGTTTTTACCGACCTCTGGGCCAGATTTCAGCACTGACATTTGACCTGGACGATACCCTTTATGACAACCGTTCGGTGATTGACCGAACGCTGCATGAGTCGCTGAGCTTTGTGCGCAGCTACCACCCGTCGCTGAGTCAATTTGACGCCAGCGAACTCAACCGGCTGCGCCAGACGCTGCTGGCGTCAGAGCCGGAAATTTACCACGATGTCACCGAGTGGCGCCGCCGCGCGCTGGAGCTGGGGATGATCAACGCCGGGCTTTCTGCGGCGATGGCGAAAACGGGGGCCGAGGAAGCGATGGCGAACTTCGCCCACTGGCGCAGCCTGATCGATGTCCCGCAGGAGACGCACGATACGCTGGCGCAGCTGGCGGAAAAGTGGCCGCTGGTGGCCATTACCAACGGTAATGCCCAGCCGGAGCT
Source organism: Klebsiella sp. OBRC7 (assembly GCF_000293135.1). Lineage (NCBI taxonomy): Bacteria > Pseudomonadati > Pseudomonadota > Gammaproteobacteria > Enterobacterales > Enterobacteriaceae > Klebsiella > Klebsiella sp. OBRC7. The sequence continues at coordinate 17,837 of NZ_ALNJ01000010.1, forward strand.
TTTTGGCCTGAGCGACTACTTCCGCTTCGTGCTGCGCGCCGGTCCGGACGGGCGCTCTAAGCCTTTTGCCGATATGTATCATCTCGCAGCCGAGCGGCTGGCGCTGCCGCTGGGGCAGGTTCTGCACGTTGGGGACGATCTGACGACCGACGTGGCGGGCTCCATTCGCTGCGGCATGCAGGCCTGTTGGATCAAACCGCAGGGCGCAGACCTGATGCGCACCGCCGACAGTCGCCTGTTACCGCACATCGAAATTTCACGGTTGGCATCTCTGACCTCGCTGATATAATCGTCAGTAGTTCTGTATAAATTAACAGTAGCCCGGTGGACTGAACGTTGCCGGGCGTCTCATTTCCGGCGGTGCCAATGGACGTTTCTTATCTGCTCGACAGCCTTAATGACAAACAGCGTGAAGCCGTTGCGGCATCACGTACTAACATGCTGGTTCTGGCAGGCGCGGGCAGCGGTAAGACGCGCGTACTGGTACACCGCATCGCCTGGCTGCTGAGCGTTGAGCACTGTTCCCCTTACTCCATTATGGCGGTGACCTTTACCAACAAAGCGGCGGCGGAAATGCGCCATCGTATTGGCCAACTGATGGGGACCACCCAGGGCGGTATGTGGGTCGGCACTTTTCACGGGCTGGCGCACCGGCTGCTGCGCGCTCATCACCTTGACGCCAACCTGCCGCAGGACTTCCAGATCCTCGACAGCGAAGACCAGCTGCGCCTGCTCAAGCGTCTGATTAAGGCGATGAATCTCGATGAGAAGCAGTGGCCGCCGCGTCAGGCGATGTGGTACATCAACGGCCAGAAAGATGAAGGGCTGCGTCCGCACCATATACAGAGCTACGGTAACCCGGTTGAACAGACCTGGCAGAAGGTTTATCAGGCCTACCAGGAGGCCTGCGATCGGGCGGGGCTGGTGGATTTCGCCGAACTGCTGCTGCGCGCCCACGAGCTGTGGCTCAACAAGCCGCACATTCTTCAGCACTACCGCGAGCGCTTTACCAATATCCTGGTCGACGAATTTCAGGATACCAACAACATTCAGTACGCGTGGATCCGCCTGCTGGCGGGCGATACCGGCAAGGTGATGATAGTCGGCGATGACGATCAGTCCATTTACGGCTGGCGCGGCGCGCAGGTGGAGAACATCCAGCGCTTCCTCAACGATTTCCCCGGCGCGGAAACTATCCGCCTCGAGCAAAACTATCGCTCGACCAGCAATATCCTCAGCGCGGCCAACGCCCTGATTGAAAACAACAGCGGGCGCCTGGGGAAAAAGCTGTGGACCGACGGCGCCGACGGCGAGCCGATTTCGCTCTACTGCGCGTTCAACGATCTTGATGAGGCGCGCTTTGTCGTCAACCGCATCAAAACCTGGCAGGAAAACGGCGGGGCGCTGGAGCAGTGCGCGATTCTGTATCGCAGCAACGCCCAGTCGCGCGTGCTGGAAGAGGCGCTGCTGCAGGCCAGTATGCCGTATCGTATTTATGGCGGCATGCGCTTCTTCGAGCGCCAGGAGATCAAAGATGCGCTCTCCTATCTGCGCCTGATCGCCAATCGTAATGACGACGCGGCCTTTGAGCGCGTGGTGAATACCCCGACGCGCGGTATCGGCGATCGCACGCTGGACGTGGTGCGCCAGACCTCGCGCGACCGTCAGCTGACGCTGTGGCAGGCCTGTCGTGAGCTGTTAAAAGATAAAGTGCTTGCCGGACGCGCCGCCAGCGCCCTGCAGCGTTTTATGGAGCTCATTGACGCCATGGCGCAGGAAACCGCCGATATGCCGCTGCACGTGCAGACCGATCGGGTGATTAAAGACTCCGGCCTGCGCATGATGTACGAGCAGGAGAAAGGCGAGAAAGGCCAGACGCGCATTGAAAACTTAGAGGAGCTGGTGACGGCAACGCGCCAGTTCAGCTACAACGAAGAAGATGAAGATTTGATGCCGCTGCAGGCGTTCCTCTCGCATGCGGCGCTGGAAGCGGGAGAAGGGCAGGCGGATACCTGGCAGGATGCGGTACAGCTGATGACCCTGCACTCGGCGAAAGGGCTGGAGTTCCCGCAGGTCTTTATCGTCGGCGTGGAAGAGGGGATGTTCCCGAGCCAGATGGCGCTTGATGAGGGCGGCCGCCTGGAAGAAGAACGCCGTCTGGCCTACGTCGGCGTCACCCGCGCGATGCAGAAGCTCACGCTGACCTATGCGGAAACCCGCCGCCTGTATGGCAAAGAGGTTTATCACCGTCCGTCGCGCTTTATCGGCGAGCTGCCGGAGTCGTGCGTGGAAGAGGTGCGGCTGCGCGCCACGGTGAGCCGTCCGGTCAGCCATCAGCGGATGGGCACGCCGATGGCGGAAAACGACACCGGCTATAAGCTGGGCCAGCGCGTGCGCCATGCCAAGTTTGGCGAAGGCACCATCGTGAACCTCGAAGGCAGCGGCGAACACAGCCGCCTGCAGGTTGCGTTTCAGGGGCAGGGGATTAAATGGCTGGTCGCGGCGTATGCCCGGCTTGAAACAGTGTAACAGTAAGAAAAGTATCATTATTTTGTAATATTCTGCTACCTTTATACGTTAAGGAGCTTGATTTGCTCTTTAGCGTTCCGTTGCGTGTTGACGCCGTTTTTGCGCTGGCGTAACATGCGCGCACGATTACGCTAAGAGGACATTCGCCTTGGACACACCCAGTAGATGCTGGCTCAATTTCCTGCCCATCAGGAACAACTCCTAAGGCTATCCTCTTATGCTGATAGCCTTAGCGGTTGTCGGCGACCCGTTCTATTCCCGTCGCTCTGAGTCAGGCTTAATGGTCTGAAACCCAAATTGTTTCTGTGTGCCCACCGAACTGTCCGATAATTTTTTGCATTGGGAGTCCCGGTCATGCTGAGCGCATTTCAACTGGAAAACAATCGTTTAACGCGTCTTGAAGCCGACGAGATCAAGCACCTCGCCAGTTCGGTGTGGGTCGATCTGGTCGAGCCTGACGACGATGAACGAAGCCGCGTGCAAACGGAATTGGGCCAGAACCTGGCGACGCGCCCGGAGCTGGAGGACATCGAAGCGTCAGCGCGTTTCTTTGAGGATGAAGACGGCCTGCATATCCACTCATTTTTCTTTTTTGAAGATGCAGAGGATCACGCCGGTAACTCTACCGTAGCGTTTACTATCCGCGAAGGGCGTCTGTTCACCCTGCGCGAACGGGAGCTGCCCGCTTTCCGCCTGTATCGCATGCGCGCCCGCAGCCAGTCGATGGTGGACGGCAACGCTTACGAGCTGCTGCTGGACCTGTTCGAAACCAAAATCGAGCAGCTGGCGGATGAAATTGAAAACATCTATAGCGACCTGGAAAAGCTCAGCCGGGTGATCATGGAAGGCCGTCAGGGGGACGACTACGACGAGGCGCTCTCGACGCTGGCGGAGCAGGAAGATATCGGCTGGAAAGTTCGCCTGTGTCTGATGGATACCCAGCGCGCGCTGAACTTCCTCGTGCGTAAAGCCCGTCTGCCGGCAGGCCAGCTGGAGCAGGCGCGTGAGATCCTGCGCGATATCGAATCCCTGCTGCCGCACAACGAATCGCTGTTCCAGAAGGTTAACTTCCTGATGCAGGCGGCGATGGGCTTTATCAACATCGAGCAGAACCGCATCATTAAAATCTTCTCGGTGGTCTCCGTGGTGTTCCTGCCGCCGACGCTGGTGGCATCCAGCTATGGGATGAACTTTGAGTTTATGCCCGAGCTGCACTGGAGCTTTGGCTATCCCGGCGCGATTGTCTTTATGATGCTCGCCGGCCTGGCGCCGTATCTGTACTTTAAGCGTAAAAACTGGCTGTAAAAAAAAGGAGCTTCGGCTCCTTTTTTGCGTATCAGTTTGGCTCTATGCCCTACGCGTCCGGCGTATTGTGTAAACCGCATCCATCACGAAAATCGCCAGCGCCACCCAGATAAAGGCGAAGGTCACCATCTTATCCGCGCCCGGCACTTCGCCGTAGAAGGTCACCGCCAGCAGGAACATCAGCGTCGGGCCGATATACTGGAAAAAGCCCAGCGTGGAGAGGCGCAGGCGGGTTGCCGCGCCGGTAAAGCACAGCAGCGGGATGGTGGTCACCACGCCCGCCGCCATCAGCAGCAGGTTCAGCGACCACGAATTCTGCCCCATGTGGCTGGTCGGGCTATCGGCAATACCAAACAGATAAATCGCAGCGACCGGCAGCAGCCAGAGCGTCTCAAACAGCATCCCGGTTTGCGCATCCACGGCGATCTTTTTACGCAGCAGGCCGTAAAAAGCGAAGCTGAAGGCCAGACCCAGGGCGATAATCGGCAGCGAGCCGAAGGTCCAGAGCTGTACCAGCACGCCGCAGGCGGCCAGCAGCACCGCCAGCCACTGCATCCGGCGAAAGCGCTCCCCGAGGAAGATCATCCCCAGCAGAATATTCACCAGCGGATTGATAAAATAGCCCAGGCTGGCTTCCAGCATATGATGGTTATTCACCGCCCAGATAAACAGCAGCCAGTTGCCGCCCACCAGCACCGCAGAGAGCGCCAGCAGGAACACCTTTTTCGGCGTTTTCAGCAGCCTTTTGACCTGCGGCCACTGACGGCTGATGCTGATCAGCGCGACCATGAAGAAGAAGGACCAGATCACGCGGTGAGTCAGAATTTCATCGGCGGGAACATAGTAGATAAGCTTGAAGTACGCCGGCGCGATACCCCAGATAAAATAGGCGGCCAGGGCCAGAAGAATCCCCACCCGCGTTTGTTTAGCGTCCATCGGTACAAATCCATTGCCAAAGAGAGAGATGTTACTCGATTTAGGCCGATCAACCCACCATATACGTCGCCGTGGCGCTGGCGATATATACCTGCTCTTCGTTATGCAGCTCGACGCGGGCCACCGCCACTTTATTACCGGCGCGCAGCAGGCTGCTGGTGGCGGTAAAGCGTTCCCCGCGGCCCGGACGCAGGTAGTCGACGCGCAGATCGATAGTGCCCATCCGCGACAGGCGCTGGCGCAGCTCTTCTTCATTGATGGTGTCGTGGCGAGTCAGCGTGCTGCCGACGCATACCAGCCCCGCAGCGACGTCCAGCGCTGAGGCGATCACGCCGCCATGTAAAATGCTCTGCGCCCAGTTGCCCACCATCATCGGCTGATTGTTGAAACTCAGTTGGGCAAACTCCTTTTCATAGCGCTCCAGCTCCAGCCCTAAGGCACGATTAAACGGCATATGGTAGACGAAGATCTCTCCCACCAGCTTCAGGGCGGCGGCGGCGGTCAGTTCAGACATAACAACACTTCCATAAGTTAATGAAATGTTGATTTTATGCTTCTAAAATATTGATTTCTACTTTAAGAACGGATAACAGGTCAGATGCCGCATAAATAGGTAGAATGCTGCCTGGGTTAAACAGAAATAATAAATATCCATCCAGGAGAACAGCAATGCGTATCTCTTTGGCCTGCCTGCTGGCGCTTGTTGCGCTTCCGGCCGGCGTTCTGGCGCAGGACGCGCCGGTGAATAAACAGGTCCACGACGCTCCGGTCGTTCGCGGGAGCATTATCGCCAATCTGTTACAGGACCATGATAATCCGTTCCTGCTCTATCCCTACGAGAGCAACTATCTGCTCTATACGTGGACCAGCGATCTCAATAAAGAAGCGATTCGTAGCTACGACTGGGCCGAAAATGCGCGTAAAGATGAAGTGAAGTTCCAGCTCAGCCTGGCGTTTCCGCTGTGGCGAGGGATCCTCGGCGAGAATTCGCTGCTGGGCGCTTCTTATACGCAAAAATCCTGGTGGCAGCTCTCCAATAGCAAAGAGTCCGCGCCGTTTCGCGAAACCAACTATGAGCCGCAGCTGTTCCTCGGGTTTGCGACCGATTACTCGTTCGCCGGCTGGACGCTGCGCGACGTTGAGATGGGTTATAACCACGACTCTAACGGCCGTTCCGATCCCACCTCCCGCAGCTGGAACCGCCTCTATACCCGGCTGATGGCGCAAAACGGCAACTGGCTGGTTGAGGTGAAGCCCTGGTACGTGATTGGCAGCACCGACGATAACCCGGATATCACCAAATATATGGGGTATTACCGGCTGAAAGTGGGCTATCAACTGGGCGACGCCATCCTCAGCGCCCAGGGGCAATATAACTGGAATACCGGCTACGGCGGCGCCGAGCTTGGGGTGAGCTATCCGATCACCAAACACGTGCGCGTCTATACTCAGGTCTATAGCGGTTATGGCGAGTCGCTCATCGATTATAACTTCAATCAGACCCGCGTCGGCGTCGGGCTGATGCTCAACGATCTGTTTTAATCGTTGCACTCTGGCTCTCAGGCGCTGAAAATAGCGCCTGTTTTCTTTTCAGGCATATGGGGTCAACGTGGCGCAGGCGGAAGTATTGAATCAGGAATCGCTGGCTAAGCAGGTTTTACAAGAGACCTTCGGCTACCAGCAGTTTCGCCCGGGCCAGGAAACCATTATCGATACGGCGTTGGCCGGGCGCGATTGCCTGGTGGTGATGCCAACAGGCGGCGGCAAGTCGCTGTGTTATCAGGTTCCGGCGCTGGTACTGGGCGGTCTCACCGTCGTGGTGTCGCCGCTTATTTCCTTGATGAAGGACCAGGTCGATCAGCTGCTGGCTAACGGCGTGGCGGCGGCGTGCCTGAACTCAACCCAGAGCCGGGAGCAGCAGCAGGAGGTGATGGCCGGCTGCCGCAGCGGGCAGATTCGCCTGCTGTATATCGCCCCGGAGCGCCTGATGCTGGATAACTTCCTTGAGCATCTTACGCACTGGAATCTGTCGATGGTGGCAGTGGACGAGGCGCACTGTATTTCCCAGTGGGGGCACGATTTCCGTCCGGAATACGCCGCGTTAGGGCAACTGCGCCAGCGGATACCGCAAATCCCGTTTATGGCGCTGACCGCCACCGCCGATGACACGACGCGTCGCGACATTGTTCGCCTGCTGGATCTAAACGACCCGCTCATTCAGGTCAGCAGCTTCGACCGACCCAACATCCGCTATATGCTGATGGAGAAGTTTAAGCCGCTGGATCAGCTGATGCGCTACGTGCAGGACCAGCGCGGTAAGTCGGGCATTATCTACTGCAATAGCCGCTCAAAAGTGGAAGACACCGCCGCTCGCCTGCAAAGCCGCGGTATCAGCGCCGCGGCCTATCACGCCGGTCTGGAAAACCATATCCGCGCCGACGTGCAGGAGAAATTCCAGCGCGACGACCTGCAAATCGTGGTGGCTACGGTAGCCTTCGGTATGGGTATCAACAAACCGAACGTCCGTTTTGTGGTGCATTTCGATATCCCCCGCAATATTGAATCCTATTACCAGGAGACCGGCCGCGCCGGGCGCGATGGGCTGCCTGCCGAGGCGATGCTGTTTTACGATCCGGCGGATATGGCGTGGCTCAGACGCTGCCTTGAGGAGAAACCCGCCGGGCCGCTGCAGGACATTGAACGCCATAAGCTCAACGCGATGGGGGCCTTTGCCGAAGCGCAAACCTGCCGCCGTCTGGTGCTGCTCAACTACTTTGGCGAAGGGCGCCAGGAGCCCTGCGGCAACTGTGATATCTGCCTCGACCCGCCGAAACAGTACGACGGTTTAATGGACGCGCGTAAGGCGCTGTCGACGATTTACCGCGTCAACCAGCGCTTTGGTATGGGCTACGTGGTGGAAGTGCTGCGCGGCGCCAATAACCAGCGTATTCGCGATATGGGGCACGACAAGCTGCCGGTCTACGGCATTGGGCGCGAACAGAGTCACGAGCATTGGGTCAGCGTTATCCGTCAGCTTATTCATTTAGGCCTGGTTACGCAGAATATAGCCCAGCACTCTGCGCTACAGCTTACCGAGGCCGCGCGTCCGGTTCTGCGCGGCGACGTGACGCTACAGCTTGCCGTGCCGCGTATTGTGGCGCTGAAGCCGAAAGCGATGCAGAAATCCTTTGGCGGTAATTACGATCGCAAGCTGTTCGCCAAGCTGCGCAAACTGCGTAAGGCGATTGCCGACGAAGAGAATATCCCGCCCTACGTGGTGTTTAACGATGCGACGCTAATTGAAATGGCCGAGCAAACGCCGCTGACGGCCGGAGAGATGCTCAGCGTCAACGGCGTTGGCACGCGTAAGCTCGAGCGTTTTGGTAAAGAGTTTATGGCCCTGATCCGCGCGCACGTGGATGGCGATGATGAGTAGTCAGCCAGACGAAAAAGTGTAAATATAGTTTTCGTCCTGACTATTTCCCTGCGAGTTAATTATGTTGACGCTTTTTTTCACCGTGGCGCTGGTGCATATCATTGCGCTGATGAGTCCTGGCCCGGACTTCTTCTTTGTTTCACAAACCGCCGTTAGCCGCTCCCGCAAAGAGGCGATGATGGGCGTGCTGGGGATCACCTGCGGAGTAATGGTATGGGCGGGCGTAGCGCTGCTCGGCCTGAACCTGATTATCGAGAAGATGGCCTGGCTGCATACCATTATTATGGTCGGCGGCGGTCTGTATCTGTGCTGGATGGGCTTCCAGATGCTGCGCGGCGCGTTGAAAAAAAGCGAAGCGGCAGCGGCGGTAGAGCCTCAGGTCGAACTGGCGCGCAGCGGCCGGAGCTTCCTGAAAGGGCTGCTGACTAATCTGGCGAACCCAAAAGCGATTATCTATTTTGGCTCCGTGTTCTCGCTGTTTGTCGGCGACAGCGTCAGTTCCGGCGCGCGCTGGGGGATTTTCCTGCTGATTGTTCTGGAGACGCTGGCCTGGTTTACGGTGGTCGCCAGCCTGTTCGCCCTACCGGGCATGCGCCGCGGCTATCAGCGGATGGCGAAGTGGATAGACGGCATTGCCGGTACTCTATTTGCCGGGTTTGGTATTCACCTGATTATTTCGCGCTAAGCGTTCTGCGGCCCGCCCAAGGGTTATGGGCGGGCCATATATTTTATCAGTACGGTAATTTGCTGTTTATCTGTACATCACGCGTGGCGCGCGGAGGCCAGCAGGGCGCCGACCAGCATAAACAGCGATCCAAAAACCTTGTTTAGCGCTTTCATCTGTTTCGGCCCCTTGATCCACGCGGCGATGCGCTGAGCCAGCGTGGCGTAGCCAATCATCACGATAATATCGACAACGATGGTGGTGACGCCGAGCACGAGGTACTGCATCACCTGGGGCTGGTGCGGCACGATAAACTGCGGGAAGAGCGCGGCAAGGAACACGATGCTTTTTGGGTTGGTCAGGTTGACGAACACCGCGCGCTTAAAGAGTTTGCCGCGGCTCTGCGCTTGCGCAAGGATATTCAGATCGAGAGAACCCGCGGCTCGCCACTGCTGAATGCCGAGCCAGATAAGATAAGCGGCGCCCGCCCATTTCAGGATTTCAAAGGCCAACAGCGAACGGGAAAAAAGCGTACCCAGGCCAACGCCCACCAGCACGATATGAATGCCGAGTCCGGTCTGTAGCCCGGCAATAGAAGCCGCCGCGCCGCGATAACCGTGGTTAATTGAGGTGGTCATGGTATTTATCGCCCCGGATCCCGGCGACAGGCTGAGAATAAGAGATGTCAGCAGATAGGCAAACCACCACTCGAACGTCATGAGAAACTCCCTGATTGTCTGTTTTTATGCCACAATACGCTATTGTGTAAGCATTGTGTGATGCACGATAAAAAAACGATTTTCAGCGGTTATCAGGGGTGTAAGCCCGATGTTTTTGCAGCAAAAGGACTGGGAAACACGAGAAAACGCGTTTGCGGCCTTTACCATGGGGCCACTGACCGATTTCTGGCGTCAGCGGGAAGAGGCTGAATTTACGGGCGTGGATAACGTTCCGGTGCGCTTTGTTCGCTTCTGCGCCAAAAGTCATGACCGGGTCGTGGTTATTTGTCCGGGTCGCATTGAAAGCTACGTTAAGTACGCCGAACTGGCTTACGATCTTTTCCGCAGCGGTTTTGACGTGATGATTATCGATCATCGCGGCCAGGGGCGCTCCGGACGCATGCTTTCAGATACCCACCGCGGGCACGTCGTTAATTTCAGCGATTACGTCGACGATCTCGCCGCGTTCTGGCAGCAGCAAGTGGCGCCCGGACGCTGGCGGAAACGGTTTATACTGGCACACTCCATGGGCGGCGCCATTGCGACGCTATTTTTGCAGCGCTACCACCAGCATTGCGACGCGATGGCGCTCTGTGCGCCGATGTTCGGCATCGTTATGCGCCTGCCTGACTGGATGGTGCGCCATATTCTCGATTGGGCTGAGGGCCATCAGCGCATTCGTGAAGAGTATGCCCTCGGTACCGGCCGCTGGCGGGCGCTGCCCTTTGCGGTTAACGTACTGACGCACAGCCGTCAACGCTATCGCCGCAACCTGCGCTTTTACGCCGATGAGCCGCAGCTGCGGGTCGGCGGGCCGACGTTCCACTGGGTGCGCGAGGGGATCCTCGCCGGCGAAGAGGTGTTGGCCGGTGCGGAGAAAGACGTCACGCCAACATTATTGCTCCAGGCGGAAGAAGAACGGGTGGTCGATAACCGTATGCACGATCGCTACTGTGAACTTCGCGCCGCTGGCGGTCATCCCTGTGAAGGGGATAAGCCGTTTGTCATAGAAGGGGCATACCATGAGATCCTTTTTGAAAAGGACGCAATGCGCTCGGTCGCGCTAAACGCTATCGTCGATTTTTTTGGTCGACACACTTAATCCGGCGAAACGCTCGTCGCCCTGCTTAGAGGTTAAAATTTTTATGTACCAGGTTGTTGCGTCTGATTTAGATGGCACGCTGCTTTCTCCCGATCACTGCTTAACTCCCTACGCCAAAGAGACGCTGAAGCTGCTTACCGCTCGCGGTATCAACTTCGTGTTCGCGACCGGCCGCCACTACATCGATGTTGGGCAAATTCGCGATAATCTCGGCATTAAATCCTATATGATCACCTCGAACGGCGCTCGCGTGCACGATAGCGAAGGGAAGCAGATCTTCGCCCACAACCTTGACCGCGATATCGCCGCCGACCTGTTCGAAATGATGCGTAACGATGCGGCGATTGTGACCAACGTCTATCGTGAAGATGAGTGGTATATGAATCGCCATCGTCCGGAAGAGATGCGCTTCTTCAAAGAGGCGGTGTTTAACTACAAGCTGTACGAGCCGGGCGAGCTGGATCCTGAAGGGATCAGCAAAGTCTTTTTCACCTGCGATAAGCATGAGCATCTGCTGCCGCTGGAGCAGGCGATCAACGCCCGCTGGGGCGATCGGGTGAACGTGAGCTTCTCTACCGTTACCTGCCTCGAAGTGATGGCGGGCGGCGTGTCGAAAGGGCATGCGCTGGAGGCCGTGGCGAAAATGCTCGGCTATAGCCTGAAAGAGTGTATCGCCTTCGGCGACGGTATGAACGATGCGGAAATGCTGTCGATGGCGGGCAAGGGCTGCATTATGGCCAACGCGCACCAGCGGCTGAAAGACCTGCATCCTGAGCTGGAAGTGATTGGCAGCAACGTCGATGACGCCGTTCCCCACTACCTGCGTAAACTCTATCTTGACTAAAAAAGATTGACGATTGTTTGATTAATGAGCAGTCGTCAACCTGTCACTTCGCTACAATGCGTGTTCTTTACTCTATGAGACATTCATTGTGGCGCTACTGATTATCACCACCATTCTGTGGGCCTTTTCCTTTAGCCTGTATGGCGAATACCTGGCAGGCCACGTCGATAGCTATTTTGCTGTGCTGGCGCGCGTTGGCCTGGCGGCGCTGGTGTTTTTGCCCTTCCTGCGCACCCGCGGGCAGAGCCTGTCAACCATCGGCCTGTATATGCTGGTGGGGGCGATGCAGCTCGGCATTATGTATATGCTGAGTTTCCAGGCCTATCTGTACCTGACGGTATCTGAGCTTCTGCTGTTTACCGTCCTGACGCCGCTCTATATCACGCTGATTTACGATGTGATGAGCCGCCGTCGCCTGCGCTGGGGCTACGCCTGCAGCGCTCTGCTGGCGGTAATCGGCGCGGGCATCATCCGTTATGACCAGGTGACCAACCATTTCTGGACCGGTTTGATCCTGGTTCAACTCTCCAACATCAGCTTCGCGATTGGCATGGTGGGATACAAGCGCCTGATGGAAACGCGTCCGATGCCGCAGCATAACGCCTTCGCCTGGTTCTACATCGGGGCGTTTCTGGTGGCGGCGGTTGCCTGGTCGATGCTGGGTAACGCGCAGAAAATGCCGGAAACTTCGCTACAGTGGGGCATCCTGGCCTTTCTTGGCGTGGCGGCATCCGGGATTGGTTACTTTATGTGGAACTACGGCGCCACCCAGGTCGATGCCGGTACGCTCGGCATCATGAACAATATGCACGTGCCCGCCGGGCTGCTGGTGAACCTGGCCATCTGGCAGACGCAGCCCCGCTGGCCGAGCTTTATTATTGGCGCTCTGGTGATCCTGGCCTCGCTATGGGTCCATCGACGCTGGGTCGCTCCGCACTCCGCACAAACGGCAAATGGTCGCAAGCGTGATTCCGCGCTGAGCGAATAAACGCTTCGGTGACCGGCTGACGCTGCTCGCCGTCGCGCACCGCGGCGTACAGTCGGCTCCACAGTCCTTCGCCCAGGGTTTTGGTGACCACCAGACCCTGGCGCTCAAAGCTTTCCACGACCCAGTGCGGCAGGGCGGCGATGCCCATTCGCGCCGCCACCATCTGAATTAACAGCAGCGTATTGTCGACGCTCTTCAGCTGCGGGCTAATCCCGGCAGGCTGCAGGAAGTGGCGCCAGATATCCAGACGTGCGCGCTGGACCGGATAAATCAGCAGCATTTCAGTCGCTAAATCCTCGGGCGCGATGCGCGCCTTTGTCGCCAGCGGATGATCCGGCGCCATCACCAGGCGCACTTCGAAATCAAACATTGGCGAATAGTGCAGTCCGCTGCGCGGCAGGATATCGGAGGTCATCACCAGATCCAGCTCGCCCTGCTGCAGGCCCGGCTGCGGGTCGAAGATCACCCCGGACTGAAAGTCCACCTCCACATGCGGCCAGCGGGCGCGGAAACTCTCCAGCGCCGGAGTGAGCCACTGAATACAGCTGTGGCATTCGATGGCGATACGCAGCCGGGTTTGCTGCGGCTCATTGCAATCCTGCAGGGCGCGGCTGATTTGCGGCAGGACCTGATTGGCCAGCTGCAGCAGGATCTCTCCCTGCGGCGTAAAGCGCAGCGGCTGACTTTTACGTACAAACAGACGGAAGCCGAGGCGCTGTTCCAGATCGCTGAACTGGTGGGACAAGGCGGATTGGGTCTGGTGCAGGGCCGCCGCCGCGCCTGCCAGAGAACCGCTATTCCGCAACGCCTGGAGCGTTTTCAGGTGTTTAATTTCGATCATGAAAGTCCTTCACTTCGGCATGAATAATTTGCGCTTGAGGAATATACAGTAACTGCCAAATATAGAAGTGTAAACATCTGGACGTCTAAATCCTTTATCTTTCGAATTTATGGTGCGTTGGCTGCACTTCCTCACCCCACTCACTTACTTCAGTAAGCTCCTGGGGATGAGCAAGTTTGCCGCCCTCCCTAAATCCGAAATCTTTCGGATTGCAATTATGAGGCTCAAAAAATGACAATTATTAACCACACCCTCGGTTTCCCTCGCGTTGGCCTGCGCCGCGAGCTGAAGAAAGCGCAAGAAAGCTACTGGGCGGGCAATACCAGCCGCGAAGAACTGCTGGCCGTTGGCCGCGAACTGCGCGCTCGCCACTGGGAACAACAGAAGCAGGCGGGCATTGACCTGCTACCGGTGGGCGATTTCGCCTGGTACGACCATGTTCTGACCACCAGCCTGTGGCTTGGCAACGTGCCGGCTCGTCATCAGAACAAAGACGGCTCCGTTGATATCGATACCCTTTTTCGCATAGGCCGCGGCCGCGCGCCGACCGGCGAACCGGCCGCGGCGGCGGAAATGACCAAATGGTTTAACACTAACTACCACTACATAGTGCCGGAATTTGTGAAGGGCCAGCGGTTCAAACTGAGCTGGACCCAGCTGCTGGATGAGGTGGACGAAGCGCTGGCGCTGGGCCACAAGGTGAAACCTGTTCTGCTGGGGCCGGTCACTTACCTGTGGCTCGGTAAGGTAAAAGGCGAGCCGTTCGACCGCCTGAGCCTGCTGAACGATATTCTGCCTGTTTACCAGCAGGTGCTGACTGAACTGGCAAAACGCGGCGTTGAGTGGGTGCAGATTGATGAACCGGCGCTGGTGCTCGAGCTGCCGCAGGCGTGGCTGGACGCCTTCAAACCGGCTTACGCGGCCCTTAGCGGTCAGCTTAAGCTGCTGCTGACTACCTACTTTGAAGGCATTACCGATAACCTCGACACCATCACCGCACTGCCAGTACAGGGCCTGCATGTGGATCTGGTCCACGGCCAGGATGATGTCGCCGAACTGCATAAGCGCCTGCCTGCCGACTGGCTGCTCTCCGCGGGGCTGATCAATGGCCGCAACGTCTGGCGCGCCGACCTGAGCGAGAAATACGCGCAGGTTAAAGATATCGTCGGCAAACGTGAACTGTGGGTAGCCTCTTCCTGCTCCCTGCTGCACAGCCCGATCGATCTGAACGTGGAAACGCGGCTCGATGCCGAAGTGAAGAGCTGGTTTGCCTTCGCCCTGCAAAAATGCCGGGAGCTGGCGCTGCTGCGCGATGCGCTGAACAGCGGCGACACCGCGGCGATTGCTGACTGGAGCGCGCCGATCCAGGCACGTCGCCAGTCAACCCGCGTGCACAACGCTGCGGTAGAGAAGCGTCTGGCGGCCATTACCGCTCAGGACAGCCAGCGCCAAAGCGTCTACGAAGTTCGCGCCGAAGCGCAGCGCGCCCGCTTTAAGCTGCCGGCCTGGCCAACCACCACCATCGGCTCTTTCCCCCAGACCACCGAGATCCGCGGCCTGCGTCTGGACTTCAAAAAGGGCAATCTCGACGCTAACCGCTACCGCACCGGCATCGCCGAACACATTAAGCAGGCGATCGTTGAGCAGGAGCGACTGGGGCTGGACGTGCTGGTACACGGTGAAGCCGAGCGTAACGATATGGTGGAATACTTCGGCGAACACCTGGACGGCTTTATTTTCACGCAGAACGGCTGGGTACAGAGCTACGGCTCCCGCTGCGTCAAACCGCCGGTGGTCATCGGCGATATCAGCCGCCCGGAGGCGATCACCGTCGAGTGGGCAAAATACGCTCAGTCCCTGACCGACAAACCGGTAAAAGGCATGCTGACCGGCCCGGTGACCATTCTTTGCTGGTCCTTCCCGCGTGAGGACGTCTCTCGTGAAACGATTGCGAAACAGATAGCCCTCGCGCTGCGCGATGAAGTGGCGGATCTGGAAGCCGCCGGTATCGGTATCATCCAGATCGACGAACCGGCCCTGCGTGAAGGCCTGCCGCTGAAGCGTAGCGACTGGGATGCGTATCTGGCATGGGGGGTGGAAGCTTTCCGTATCAATGCCGCGGTGGCGAAAGACGACACGCAGATCCACACCCATATGTGCTATTGCGAGTTCAACGACATCATGGATTCCATCGCCGCGTTGGATGCGGACGTGATTACCATCGAAACCTCGCGCTCTGATATGGAGCTGCTGGAGTCGTTCGAAGCGTTCGACTACCCGAATGAAATCGGGCCGGGCGTGTACGACATTCACTCCCCGAACGTGCCGAGCGTGGAGTGGATTGAAGCGCTGCTGGAAAAAGCCGCGCAGCGTATCCCGGCAGAGCGCCTGTGGGTGAACCCGGACTGCGGCCTGAAAACCCGCGGCTGGACGGAAACGCGTGCCGCGCTGGCCAACATGGTCAAGGCCGCGCAAAATCTGCGCCAGGCGTAATATAAATCACACTTGTGGGAGGCCCCGGCCTCCTTTTTTGGTTTCTTCTCTTTGCTGGCAAAACCGAATGTGAAGAGCTGTTCGGCGTGAGGCGGCAGCGTCTGGACAACGTTCACCCGCTCCCGGCGGTTGCTCAGGACGGATGTCTTTGACTACAGTTAAGCGTTCCCTGAACCGAAGCTATGATAACTCTCCTGAGGTGAAAGATGATTGAACACCACGATCAAAAAGGGTATCTGCGTTTTGCCATTAATCTGGGTAATCCGGTGCTTACGACACTGCTGCCGGATGGGGCGCCGGGGGGGATCACCGTCGAGCTGGCAAAGAAACTGGCGGCAGAGAGCCAGCGCGAAGCGCGGTTTGTGACCTGGCCGACGGCCGGGCAGGTAGTGGACGCGTCGCTGCAGGATCAATGGGATATCGCCTTTCTGGCTATCGACCCGGCGCGGGAAGATAAGCTTCGCTTTACGCCGTCATACGTCACTATCGAAAGCTCGCTGATGGTGAAAAAAGAGAGCCAGATTCAATCGGTGCAGGAGATGGACCACGCAGGTGCGGTGATTAACGTGGGCAAAGGCGCAGCCTACGAGCTGTATCTGATTCGCACGCTGCAGCATGCGACGATGCGCCAGTACGCCACCTCACAGGAGGCTATTCAGGCGTTCATCAACGGCGAAGGCGATTGGGTGGCCGGTATTCGCCAGCCTCTGGAGAAAGCCGCGCAGGAGAATCCGCAGTTTCGCGTTCTGCCCGACAGCTTTAGCCAGATACACCAGGCGATATGCGTACCGCGCAACGCGACGCAGCACTATGAATTTATTTGCCGCCGCCTCTCTTCCTGGATAGCGGACGGTACTATTGCCGGGATGGTGAGCCGCCATATCGGCAATAGCTGATCGTTAACCGCGCTTACCGCCATACTGCGCAAACCAGGCCAGCATCCGCTGCCAGCCGTCTTTTGCCGATTCTTCATGATAGCTGGCGCGATAGTCGGCATTAAAAGCGTGGTCGGCGTGCGGGTAAACCACGATTTCCGCCGTGGCGTTGGCCGCCCGCAGCGCCTGACGCATCGTTTCCACCGTGTCCTGCGGGATGCTGTCGTCTTTCGCGCCATAAAGCCCTAACACCGGCGCGTTAAGATCGACGGCAATATCGACCGGATGCTTCGGCGAATTCAGCGTTTTCTCGCCAACCAGCTTGCCGTACCAGGCGACGGCGGCTTTTAACTGCGGATTATGCGCAGCGTACAGCCAGGTAATACGCCCGCCCCAGCAGAAGCCGGTAATCAGCAAGCGATGGGCATCGCCGCCGTGGCGGTAGGCCCAGCTGGCCACGTGATCGAGGTCGGCCAGCACCTGAGAATCCGGCACCTTTTTGACCAGTCCCTGGAACAAAGAAGGGATGTCGCTGTAATCATTAGGATCGCCCTGGCGGAAGTAGAGCTCCGGTGCGATAGCCAGATACCCCTCCTTTGCCAGACGGCGGCAGATATCGCGGATATGTTCATGCACGCCGAAAATTTCCTGGACCACGATAACGACCGGCAGCGGACCGTCGACGCCGCGCGGGCGAGCATGGAACGCCGGCATGTTATCTCCCTGTGAAGGGATGGATGTCTCCCCGGAGACGATGTTCTCATCTGATGTGTGAACGGCAGTTGAGGCGTGCGGCGTGGCTGCAGGTGCAAAGCCGGTTTGCTTAATTGTCGTCATGGTATTCTCCGTACCCTCAATTTATTAGCGCATCAATAACTATAGCTGCTCTGGACAGGACGTTAACCAAACACAGTGCCCGAAACAGGCTATCTTTTGTTCAGGCTTCTGCGATTTAGCTTGTTAATGTGATGTATATCACTCTTTTATGGAAAGTTATTGCAATGAATTTCATTCATGGTGATTGTAGTCACAAAATTGAGCCGACAGCTTCTGTAAAGTACCGTTTTGCTTCTGCTGATAATTCGACCCACAGAGGAGTTTTTTATGTCCAAGTCTGATGTTTTTCATCTCGGCCTCACCAAAAACGATTTACAAGGGGCTACGCTGGCTATCGTCCCTGGCGATCCGGAGCGTGTGGAAAAGATCGCCGCGCTGATGGATAAGCCGGTTAAGCTGGCATCTCACCGTGAATTCACCACCTGGCGCGCTGAGCTGGATGGTAAAGCAGTGATTGTCTGCTCTACCGGTATCGGCGGCCCATCGACCTCTATCGCCGTGGAAGAACTGGCCCAGCTGGGCATCCGTACCTTCCTGCGCATCGGTACCACCGGCGCCATTCAGCCACATATTAATGTCGGCGACGTTCTGGTGACGACCGCGTCCGTCCGTCTGGACGGCGCAAGCCTGCACTTTGCACCAATGGAGTTCCCGGCGGTGGCTGACTTTGAATGTACTACCGCGCTGGTTGAAGCGGCGAAGTCTATCGGTGCGACCACCCATATTGGTGTCACCGCCTCTTCCGACACCTTCTATCCGGGCCAGGAACGTTACGATACCTTCTCCGGCCGCGTTGTGAGCCGTTTTAAAGGCTCGATGGAAGAGTGGCAGGCGATGGGCGTGATGAACTATGAAATGGAATCCGCCACGCTGCTGACGATGTGCGCCAGCCAGGGCCTGCGCGCCGGGATGGTTGCCGGAGTTATCGTCAACCGTACCCAGCAGGAAATTCCGAACGCGGAAACCATGAAGCAAACCGAAAGCCACGCGGTGAAAATTGTCGTGGAAGCGGCGCGCCGCCTGCTGTAGTTACCCTTTCTTCTGCCAGGGGTCGGACTCTCCGGCCCTTCTTTTTTGCGTAGCGCCTCGCAGGAAAACCCTTTCAAACTGGACGTTTGTACAGCACAATTCTATTTTGTGCCGTAAGTCGTTGCCGCAGGGGGCGTTGTGGATATCTCAATTATTATTAGTGCCGTTGTGGCGCTGGCCGTCGGGCTGATTGTCGGCTGGCTGGCGACCAAAGCGCACGCCGATCAAATTCGCGCCGATCTTATCGATGAGCGGCGCGAACTGGATATTGAGCTGAGCGCGGCCCGCCAACGTCTGGTGCAGGAGTCACACTGGCGAGAAGAGTGTGAACTGCTCAATAACGAACTGCGCAGCCTGCGCGATATCAACGCCTCGCTGGAAGCCGATCTTCGCGAAGTGACCACCCGCCTTGAATCCACTCAGCTGCATGCGGAAGACAAAATTCGCCAGATGGTGAACAGCGAGCAGCGTCTTAGCGAACAGTTTGAGAATCTGGCGAACCGTATTTTTGAGCACAGCAACCGGCGGGTGGATGAGCAGAATCGCCAGAGCCTGCACGGCCTGCTGACGCCGCTTCGCGAACAACTGGATGGCTTTCGTCGGCAGGTGCAGGATAGCTTTGGCCAGGAAGCGCGGGAGCGCCATACTCTGGCTCATGAAATCCGCAATCTTCAGCAGCTGAATGCACAAATGGCCCAGGAGGCGCTGAACCTGACTCGCGCGCTCAAAGGCGATAACAAAACCCAGGGCAACTGGGGTGAGGTGGTGTTGACCCGCGTGCTGGAAGCGTCCGGACTGCGGGAAGGATATGAATATCAGACCCAGGTCAGCATCGAAACGGACAACCGCTCGCGGATGCAGCCCGATGTGATTGTCCGTTTACCGCAGGGGAAAGACGTGGTGATCGATGCCAAGATGACCCTGGTGGCCTATGAGCGCTATTTCAACGCCGAAGATGATTACACCCGTGAAGCGGCGCTGCAGGAGCATATCGCTTCGGTACGCAACCATATGCGCCTGCTGGGGCGTAAAGACTACCAGCAACTGCCGGGGCTGCGTTCGCTCGACTACGTTCTGATGTTTATCCCGGTGGAGCCCGCCTTCCTGCTGGCTATCGATCGTCAGCCTGAACTCATTAGCGAAGCGCTGAAGAACAACATCATGCTGGTGAGCCCAACCACGCTGCTGGTGGCGCTGCGTACGATCGCCAATCTCTGGCGCTATGAGCATCAGAGCCGTAACGCGCAGAAAATTGCCGAAAGAGCGGGGCGGCTGTATGACAAGATGCGCCTGTTTGTCGATGATATGTCCGCCATCGGACAGGGCCTGGATAAAGCCCAGGATAACTACCGTCAGGCGATGAAAAAGCTCGCCTCCGGACGAGGTAACCTGCTGGTACAGGCGGAATCATTCCGTGAACTGGGCGTCGAGGTTAAGCGTGAGATTAATCCTGAGTTAGTTGAACAGGCGACGGCCCAGGATGAAGAATACCGCCTTGCGCAGGGGGGTAACCCGCCGGAAGATAACGATATTTCATCCGATCCTACGGCAACTGCCATGTTTGGGGGCGGCTCCCGGCCACGTTGAAGCGTATGGGAAGTGCGCTAAACCTGTTACACTCAACGAACATTTTCTTGATAAGCAAGCAGGCATTGAGATGGTTGAGGATTCACAAGAAACGACGCATTTTGGCTTTCAGACTGTCGCCAAAGAGCAGAAAGCTGACATGGTGGCGCATGTATTTCATTCTGTGGCCGCAAAATATGACGTAATGAACGACCTGATGTCGTTCGGTATTCATCGTTTGTGGAAGCGTTTCACCATCGACTGCAGCGGCGTCCGCCGCGGGCAAACCGTATTGGATCTGGCTGGTGGTACCGGCGATCTGACGGCGAAATTCTCTCGCCTGGTGGGTGAAACCGGCCGCGTGATGCTGGCGGACATCAACGACTCTATGCTGAAAATGGGCCGCGAAAAGCTGCGTAACATTGGTATTGTCGGCAACGTAGAATACGTCCAGGCAAACGCTGAAGCGCTGCCTTTTGCGGACAATACCTTTGATTGCATTACGATTTCTTTCGGTCTGCGTAACGTGACCGACAAAGAAAAAGCGCTGCGCTCAATGTATCGCGTATTAAAGCCGGGCGGCCGCCTGCTGGTGCTGGAATTCTCAAAACCGATTATTGAGCCGCTCAGTAAAGCCTACGACGCCTATTCCTTCCATATCCTGCCGCGCGTGGGTGAGCTGGTTGCTAAAGATGCCGAAAGTTATCGTTATCTTGCTGAATCTATTCGAATGCATCCCGATCAGGACACGCTGAAAGGCATGATGCAGGACGCAGGGTTTGAAAGCGTCGACTACTACAACCTGACGGCAGGCATCGTTGCGCTACACCGCGGATATAAGTTCTGACAGGAGGGTCCCTATGCCTTTCAAACCACTGGTTACCGCCGGTCTTGAGACGGTCCTTAACACCTTCCTCTGGCGCGATCGGGCGCTGAAACCCGCGCGCCAGCGCCTGCTGGGGAAAGTGCTGCGCATCGAGCTGCAAGAGTTTTCCGATCCTGTGGTGCTGGTTTTTAGCGAACGTCAGCTGGACGTGCTGGGCGCGTGGGAAGGTGAGGCTGACTGCACCGTACGTACCCGCCTTAGCGTGCTTCCGCAATTGCGCAATCGCCAGCAGCTTACCGCGCTGATTCGCAGCGGCGATCTTGAAGTGCAGGGCGACCTGCAGGTGGTGCAAAATACCGTCACGCTGTGCGATCTGGCAGAGTTCGATCCGGCTGAACTGCTCGCCCCGTATACCGGTGATGTGGTTGCGGAAGGCTTTAGTAAAGTATTCCGCGGCGGTGCTCGCTTTCTTCTGCATGGCGCTCAACGCCAGCAGCGCTATGTCGCGGAAGCGATTACCGAAGAGTGGCGCCTGGCGCCGGGGCCGCTGGAGCTGGCCTGGTTTGCAGAGGAAACCGCTGCGGTAGAACGAACCCTGGCCGCGCTGGAAAAACGGCTGGACACGCTGGAGGGCAAATGACGCCAGGAGAATTACGGCGCCTGTATTTTATCGTCCACACCTTTTTGAGCTACGGGCTTGATGAGCTCATTCCCAAAATGCGTATCACGCTGCCGCTGCGAATCTGGCGGCGGATGCTGTTCTGGATGCCCAATCGCCATAAAGATCGTCCTCTTGGCGAGCGACTGCGCCTCGCATTACAGGAGCTTGGGCCAGTGTGGATCAAGTTTGGCCAGATGCTTTCGACCCGTCGCGACCTGTTTCCGCCGCACATTGCCGATCAGCTGGCCATGCTGCAGGATCGCGTCGCGCCCTTTGACGGTCTGCAGGCCAAAAAGCAGATTGAGCAAGCCATGGGCGGCCTGCCGGTAGAAGCCTGGTTTGATGACTTCTCTGTTGAACCGCTCGCTTCCGCTTCTATTGCCCAGGTGCATACCGCGCGTCTGAAAGAGAACGGCAAAGAGGTGGTCATTAAGGTGATCCGCCCGGATATCGTGCCGGTTATCAAAGCGGATATGAAGCTCATCTACCGTCTTGCCCGCTGGGTGCCGCGTCTGTTACCGGACGGCCGTCGCCTTCGCCCGCAGGAAGTGGTTCGCGAATATGAAAAAACGCTGCTGGATGAGCTCAACCTGCTGCGTGAATCGGCTAACGCTATCCAGCTTCGCCGCAACTTCGACGAGAGCCCAATGCTTTATGTCCCGGAAGTTTATTCGGACTACTGTAGCGAAGGCATGATGGTAATGGAGCGGATTTACGGGATCCCGGTGTCCGACGTCGCCGCGCTGGAAGCGCAGGGGACTAACATGAAGCTGCTGGCCGAGCGTGGCGTGCAGGTGTTCTTTACGCAGGTTTTCCGCGACAGCTTCTTCCATGCTGACATGCATCCGGGCAATATTTTTGTCAGCCGTAACCATCCGGAAGATCCGCAGTACATTGGTATTGACTGCGGTATCGTCGGTTCGCTGAACAAAGAAGATAAGCGCTATCTGGCGGAGAACTTCATTGCCTTCTTCAACCGCGATTATCGCAAAGTTGCGGAGCTGCACGTTGATTCCGGCTGGGTTCCCGCGGATACCAATGTTGAAGAGTTCGAGTTTGCTATTCGTACCGTCTGCGAGCCTATCTTTGAAAAACCGCTGGCGGAAATCTCGTTTGGCCACGTGTTGTTGAACCTGTTTAATACGGCGCGACGTTTCAATATGGAAGTGCAGCCGCAGCTGGTTCTGCTGCAGAAGACATTACTTTACGTAGAAGGTGTAGGTCGCCAGCTCTATCCTCAGTTAGACTTGTGGAAAACGGCGAAACCGTTTCTTGAGTCGTGGATCAAAGATCAGGTGGGCATTCCGGCTCTGGTGCGGGCGTTTAAAGAAAAAGCGCCGTTCTGGATCGAAAGAATGCCGGAAATACCTGAGCTGGTGTACCAGAGCCTGCAGCAAAGCAAGCAGCTGCAGAATAGCGTCGATACCATCGTGCGCGACATCCAGGTGCGGCACGTGCGCCAGGGTCAGTCCCGCTATCTGTTCGGTATAGGCGCGGTTTTATTACTGAGTGGTACGCTGCTTTTCATTCATCGTCCCGAGTGGGGCATGATGCCAGGCTGGCTGATGGCCGCAGGGGTCGTAACCTGGCTTATCGGCTGGCGAAAGACGAACTGACGGCGGCCGCCTTTATCACTGCGCATAATGTGTATAATGCGTCCTAATAATTCATCATCTGTCATAGGGGAATGTGTATGGGTGGTATCAGTATTTGGCAGTTACTCATTGTTGTCGTCATCGTGGTTCTGCTTTTTGGGACAAAAAAGCTGAGCTCGCTCGGTTCAGATTTAGGGGCGTCGATCAAAGGCTTTAAAAAGGCCATGAGCGACGAAGAGAAACCGGAAAAATCCGCGCCGGATGCAGATTTTGCGGCGAAGACCCTTGCTGATAAACCGGATGATGCAAAGAAAGACGAGACTAAACGCCACGACAAAGAGCAGGTGTAATTCGTGTTCGATATCGGTTTTAGTGAGCTGCTGCTGGTATTCGTGATTGGCCTCATCGTTCTGGGGCCACAGCGACTACCGGTAGCGGTAAAGACGGTGGTGAGCTGGATCCGCACGCTGCGGTCGCTTGCGGCTACCGTACAAAATGAAATTACCCAGGAATTAAA
Organism: Klebsiella sp. OBRC7; assembly: GCF_000293135.1. Taxonomy (NCBI): domain Bacteria; kingdom Pseudomonadati; phylum Pseudomonadota; class Gammaproteobacteria; order Enterobacterales; family Enterobacteriaceae; genus Klebsiella; species Klebsiella sp. OBRC7. The sequence goes on from NZ_ALNJ01000010.1 coordinate 41,600, forward strand.
ACTGCAGGAGTTTCAGGAAAGCCTTAAAAAGGTGGAAAAGGCCAGCCTGGACAACCTGACGCCCGAGCTAAAAGCTTCAATGGATGAGCTGCGTGAAGCGGCTGAATCTATGAAGCGATCCTACTCCGCCCACGATCCTGAAAAAGCCAGCGATGAAGCCAATACCATTCACAACCCGGTTGTAAAAGGGAGTGAAGAGCAGCGCAGGGACGTGACGCCGGCGACGGCTGAACATCAGGCCAGTGCGCCAGAGCATGCGCCTGACTCCGTGTCTGAAGAACTCCCCGCTTCGCAGAGTGAAATCCCGGCGATGAAAGTGAAAGCTGCCGTGTCGGCTTCCGATTCCTCCTCTCCTGTACCGAGTGATAAACAGTAAAAATGGGCGTAGACGATACTCAACCGCTAATTACGCATCTGATTGAGCTGCGCAAGCGCTTGATCAACAGCATTCTTGCGATTCTGGTGATTTTCCTGGCGTTAGTCTATTTCGCCAACGATATCTATCAGCTGGTTTCCGCGCCGTTGATTCGGCAGATGCCGGTTGGTGCGACCATGATCGCCACGGATGTGGCCTCGCCTTTCTTCACGCCGATCAAGCTGACCTTTATGGTATCGATAATTTTGTCGGTTCCGGTCATTTTGTATCAGGTCTGGGCCTTTGTGGCGCCAGCGCTGTATAAGCATGAACGTCGGCTGGTTATGCCGCTGCTGGTCTCCAGTACGCTGCTGTTCTATATCGGCATGGCCTTTGCCTACTTCGTCGTTTTCCCGCTGGCGTTTGGTTTTCTGACCCACGCGGCGCCGGAAGGCGTACAGGTCTCTACCGATATTCGCAGCTACCTCGACTTTGTGATGGCGCTGTTTATCGCCTTTGGCGTCTCATTCGAGGTTCCGGTGGCCATCGTCCTGCTGTGCTGGATGGGCGTCACCACGCCGGACGACCTGCGTAAGAAACGTCCCTATGTACTGGTTGGCGCATTCGTTGTCGGGATGTTGCTGACCCCGCCGGACGTGTTCTCGCAAACCCTGCTGGCGATTCCGATGTACTGTCTGTTTGAGGTCGGGGTCTTCTTCGCGCGGTTCTACACCGGTAAACGCCTGACGCGTGATGAGGATGCCGCTGCCGAAGAGGCGCAGGGCAAAGAAGAATAACGCTCAACCGCCCGCCAGGGCGGTTGCCGTATGGGAGCGATGATGTTTGATATCGGCGTAAATCTGACCAGTTCGCAGTTTTCTCGCGATCGCGACGAGGTGGTTTCCCGGGCCCGGGCGGCGGGCGTCAGCGGGATGCTGTTGACGGGAACCAACCTGCATGAAAGCGCGCAGGCGCAGCAGCTGGCGCGCCGTTATTCCGGGTGCTGGTCAACGGCCGGCGTTCATCCTCACGACAGTCGCAGCTGGACGGACTCGGCGGCGGCAGCGGTCTATGCGCTGGCTCGCGAGCCGGAAGTCGTTGCGGTGGGTGAGTGCGGGCTGGATTTCAACCGCAATTTTTCGACGCCTCAGGAGCAAGAAGCGGCGTTTAGCGCTCAGTTGGCGCTGGCCGCGGAGCTGTCGATGCCGGTATTTCTGCACTGCCGCGATGCGCACGAGCGCTTCCTGGCCCTGCTGTTACCCTGGCTTGATAAGCTCCCGGGGGCCGTTGTGCATTGTTTTACCGGTAGCCGCGAAGAGATGCGCGAATGCGTGGAGCACGGTTTATTTATTGGCATCACCGGCTGGGTATGCGATGAGCGTCGGGGGCTGGAGCTGCGAGAGCTGCTGGTCGATATTCCGGCAGAGCGCCTGCTGATTGAGACCGATGCGCCGTACCTGTTGCCGCGAGATATGCTGCCAAAACCCGCTTCCCGCCGCAATGAGCCCGCCTACCTGCCGCATATTCTGACCCGTATCGCGCAATGGCGTGGGGAGGAGGCGCAATGGCTGGAAGACGTGACTGATGCTAACGTCAGAAGACTTTTTGGCGTGGGTTTTTAAGCGCCGTCAGATTTTATAAAAGTCAGTGTTTTTAACGCTCTGGAGCACCTGCTTGTTAAGCAGATTCAGCAGCAGCATCGAGCGGGCTTCGCCGTCCGGTTCGGTAAAAATAGCCTGCAGACCCTCAAAAGCGCCATCGGTAATCAGCACGCTGTCGCCTTCGTGCGGCGTTTCAGGATCGGTAATGCCTTCCGGTTTGTAGATGGACAGCTGATGAATGACGGCAGATGGCACGATAGCGGGCAGCGCGCCGAAACGCACAAAACTGTTCACGCCGCGCGTAGCGCTGATGGTAGTGGTATGAATCACTTCCGGGTCGAACTCGATAAACAGATAATTTGGGAACAGGGGCTCGCTGACCGTCGTGCGTTTACCGCGGACGATTTTTTCCAGCTCGATCGTTGGCATCAGGCAATTGACGGCCTGCCGTTCAAGGTGTTCCTGGGCACGTTCAAGTTGCCCACGTTTGCAATAAAGTAAGTACCAGGCTTGCATAATGACTCTTTCCAATGCTACTAGCTGCAAGCATAACAAAAGCCCGGTACGATCGCGAAATCATTGCGGGTGAAAACTAAATTTCAGCGTTCTTTCACGCTAATTTAACAAAAATACAGCATAGCTCCGGCGAACGCCGTATAATCACCCGCCTGTATAGAGGTCAATAACAACTCCATGA
>NZ_ALNJ01000011.1:0-22401 GCF_000293135.1 Klebsiella sp. OBRC7
TGGGCTTTTTGCGTTTTTGTCGCCTGAACCGACCGGACATCGGTGTACCCTTATCCGGTCTTACTTCATTACTCATGTACCAAATTCAATAACGGATAGGGTTTTCCAAGATCGTCCGTCTCAGAACGGCCTGTCACCTTAAAGCCCATCTTCTTATAAAATCCGACCGCTTGTTCATTCTGCTCATTAACGTTAGTCGTCAGTTTGGGCGCTAACGTCAGCGCGTGTTCAATCAACAACTTACCCACGCCGCAGCCGCGGACCGTAGGGTCAACGAATAGCGCATCCATATGTTCCCCCGTAAGTAGCATAAAGGCGACCGGCTCGTCTTTCTCCGTCACCGCTACCCATAGCGGCGCTTCGGGTAAAAACGCGCTCACCAGATCTTCCAGTTCCGCTCTATACTCTTTTGATAAAAAATCGTGCGTTGCATCGACCGACCGACGCCAGATCGCAATCAGTTTTTTCCCTTCATCATGCCGTGAACGGCGGATACTAATAACCATATTTGCTCCTTTTATTGGTTCTTATATTCTAACGTAAAAATCTCCGTGAAATTTTCTCACCCTGCACCTGCAGGCTCGACATTCACCTTATTCCTGGGTATCTTCAGCTGTCTGGATGTCTAAACGTTTATACGTATGCTATGAGGTAATAAAGTTATGCCAATTCGGGTGCAGGACGAGCTACCGGCCGTCAATTTCTTGCGTAATGAAAACGTCTTTGTGATGACGACAACTCGCGCGACGACTCAGGAAATACGCCCGCTGAAGGTGCTCATCCTTAATCTGATGCCGAAGAAAATCGAGACTGAGAATCAGTTTTTGCGACTGCTTTCCAACTCTCCTCTGCAGCTTGATATCCAGCTGCTGCGCATCGATGCCCGCGAATCACGTAATACTCCGGCGGAACATCTGAACAACTTCTACTGCAACTTTGAAGATATTTGCGATCAGAACTTTGATGGCCTGATTGTTACCGGTGCACCTTTAGGTTTGGTTGAATTTAATGATGTTGCCTACTGGCCGCAGATCAAGCAGGTACTGGAGTGGGCAAAAGATCATGTTACCTCAACGCTGTTTGTCTGTTGGGCGGTACAGGCAGCCCTCAATATCCTCTACGGTATCCCTAAACAGACCCGCTCTGAGAAGATTTCCGGCGTCTACGAACACCATATCCTGCAACCCCATGCCTTGTTAACCCGCGGCTTTGACGATAGCTTTCTGGCCCCGCACTCGCGCTATGCTGATTTCCCGGCGGCGCTGATACGCGACTACACCGACCTCGAGATCCTGGCGGAGACGGAAGAAGGGGACGCCTACCTGTTCGCCAGCAAAGATAAGCGCATCGCCTTCGTGACCGGCCACCCGGAATATGACGCGAACACCCTGGCCAGCGAATTTTTCCGCGATGTAGAAGCGGGCCTCGATCCACAGGTTCCGCACAATTATTTCCCGCAAAACGATCCGCAGAAAAAACCTCGTGCCACCTGGCGAAGCCATGGCAATCTGCTGTTTATCAACTGGCTGAATTATTACGTCTACCAGATTACACCATACGATCTACGCCATATGAATCCGACTCTGGATTAATATTCTACACAACGCGATCCTAAAGCGTTTCAGCATTTTGCCTCTGGCACCTTCGGGTGCCTTTTTTATTTCCGAAACGCAGCTCATATTGTAATTAAACTTTATCTTCATTGTTATCAATAGGTTAAATGATAATTAAATTAAAAATGGAAATTGTTTTTGATTTTGAAAAATAAATGCGTAGTCTTAATTGTGCTGAACGAAAACTACACAACGATCTTACGTTCGCGCCAACTGGATCAACCAAGAGGAGCAGCACATGACGCAGCAGGCGACAATCACTGACGAACTGGCTTTTAGCCAGCCATATGGCGACCAGGAGAAGCAAATCTTAACGCCTGAGGCCGTAGAATTTCTGACCGAGCTGGTGCGCCGCTTTACGCCTGAGCGCAATAAACTCCTGGCCGCGCGTATCCAGCAGCAGCAGGCAATTGATAACGGTAAGCTTCCAGATTTTATTTCGGAAACAGCTTCCATTCGCAACGGTGATTGGACGATCCGCGGTATTCCGGACGATTTGCAGGATCGGCGGGTAGAAATTACCGGTCCGGTAGAGCGCAAGATGGTCATCAATGCGCTCAATGCGAATGTAAAAGTCTTTATGGCGGATTTCGAAGACTCACTGGCGCCCGAATGGAGCAAAGTCATTGATGGGCAAATTAACCTGCGCGATGCGGTTAACGGCACCATCAGCTACACCAATGAAGCCGGCAAGATTTATCAGCTCAAGCCGAACCCGGCGCTGCTGATCTGCCGCGTGCGCGGTCTGCATCTGCCGGAAAAACACGTGACGTGGCGCAGGGAAGCGATTCCCGGCAGTCTGTTCGATTTCGCCCTCTATTTCTTCCACAACTACAAAGCGTTACTGGAAAAAGGCAGCGGCCCCTATTTCTATCTACCGAAGACTCAGGCCTGGCAGGAAGCCGCGTGGTGGAGTGAAGTCTTTAGCTTTACGGAAGACCGTTTTGAGCTGCCGCGTGGCACCATCAAAGCCACGCTGCTGATCGAAACGCTGCCCGCCGTATTCCAGATGGACGAAATTCTGCACGCCCTGCGCGACCATATTGTGGGTCTGAACTGCGGGCGCTGGGACTACATCTTCAGCTATATCAAAACGCTGAAGAATCATCCGGATCGCGTTCTGCCGGACCGTCAGGTGGTGACGATGGACAAGCCTTTCCTCAGCGCCTACTCGCGATTGTTGATTAAGACCTGCCACAGGCGCGGCGCGTTTGCGATGGGCGGCATGGCGGCCTTTATTCCGAGCAAAGATGCCGAGCGAAACAACCAGGTGCTGAACAAGGTAAAAGCGGACAAATCGCTGGAGGCGAATAACGGTCATGACGGTACCTGGATCGCGCATCCCGGGCTGGCTGACACCGCGATGGCCGTCTTTAACGGTGTACTGGGCGAGAACAAAAATCAGCTGTCCGTTACCCGCGAAGACGATGCGCCGATTACCGCTGAACAGCTGCTGGCCCCCTGCGAGGGCGAACGAACCGAAGAGGGCATGCGCGCCAACATTCGCGTGGCGGTGCAGTACATCGAAGCGTGGATCTCCGGCAACGGCTGCGTACCGATCTATGGCCTGATGGAAGATGCGGCAACGGCGGAAATCTCCCGCACCTCCATCTGGCAATGGATCCACCATGAGAAAACCCTCAGTAACGGCACACCGGTTACCAAAGCGCTATTCCGCCAGTGGCTGGCTGAAGAGATGCGGGTGATTCAGGACGAACTGGGCGAGCACCGCTACAGCAGCGGGCGTTTTGATGAAGCCGCTCGTCTGATGGAACAGATCACCACCTCCGACGAGCTGATCGATTTCTTAACCCTGCCGGGCTATCGCCTTCTGGCCTAATTCACCACACAACAATATGGAGCATCTGCACATGAAAACCCGTACCCAACAAATCGAAGAATTAAACAAAGAGTGGACGAATCCGCGCTGGGAAGGCATTACTCGCCCATACAGCGCCGAAGACGTGGTGAAGCTGCGCGGTTCGGTCAACCCGGAATGTACTCTGGCGCAGCTGGGCGCGGCAAAGATGTGGCGACTGCTGCACGGGGAAGCGAAAAAAGGCTACGTCAACAGCCTGGGCGCGCTGACCGGCGGTCAGGCGCTGCAGCAGGCGAAAGCGGGCATTGAAGCGATTTATCTTTCCGGCTGGCAGGTCGCAGCGGACGCCAACCTGGCCTCCAGCATGTATCCGGATCAATCGCTCTATCCGGCGAACTCGGTACCGGCCGTGGTCGATCGGATCAACAACAGCTTCCGCCGCGCGGATCAGATCCAGTGGTCTGCGGGCATTGAGCCGAACGATCCGCGTTATACCGATTATTTCCTGCCAATCGTCGCCGATGCGGAAGCGGGGTTTGGCGGCGTGCTTAATGCGTTTGAGCTGATGAAATCGATGATTGAGGCCGGTGCAGCGGCCGTACACTTCGAAGACCAGCTGGCATCGGTGAAAAAATGCGGCCATATGGGCGGCAAAGTGCTGGTCCCCACGCAAGAGGCGATTCAGAAACTGGTCGCCGCGCGTCTGGCGGCGGACGTCATGGGCGTGCCGACGCTGGTGATCGCTCGCACTGACGCCGATGCGGCGGATTTAATTACCTCAGACTGCGATCCTTACGATCGCCAGTTCATTACCGGCGACCGTACCAGCGAAGGTTTCTTCCGTACCCATGCCGGTATCGAACAGGCCATCAGCCGCGGGCTGGCCTACGCGCCCTATGCCGACCTGGTGTGGTGTGAGACCTCTACCCCGGACCTCGAGCTGGCGAAGCGCTTTGCCGACGCGATCCACGCGAAATATCCGGGCAAACTGCTGGCCTACAACTGCTCGCCGTCGTTTAACTGGCAGAAAAAGCTGGATGATAAAACCATTGCCAGCTTCCAGCAGCAGCTGTCGGATATGGGCTACAAGTATCAGTTCATCACCCTGGCCGGTATTCACAGCATGTGGTTCAACATGTTCGACCTGGCCCACGCCTACGCCCAGGGCGAGGGGATGAAGCACTACGTTGAGAAGGTCCAGCAGCCGGAGTTCGCAGCGGCTAAAGATGGCTATACCTTTGTCTCTCATCAGCAGGAGGTCGGCACCGGCTACTTCGATAAGGTCACCACCATTATCCAGGGCGGAGCCTCGTCAGTCACGGCGTTAACCGGCTCTACAGAAGAAGATCAGTTCTGATAATTTCCCCCTCTCCCTTTATCCGGGGGAGAGGGATGGGTGAGGGGGAAGAGATGACGCGTGGCCTGGAATTATTGATTGCTCAAACTATTTTGCAGGGTTTTGACGCCCAGTACGGTCGTTTTCTTGAAGTGACTTCCGGCGCCCAGCAGCGCTTTGAACAGGCTGACTGGCATGCCGTCCAGCAGGCGATGAAGCAGCGTATTCATCTCTACGATCACCATGTCGGCCTGGTCGTCGAGCAGCTGCGCTGTATTACCGATGGTAAAAATACCGATACCGATTTTTTGCTGCGGGTAAAAGAACACTATACCCACCTGCTGCCGGATTACCCTCGCTTCGAAATTGCGGAGAGCTTTTTCAATTCCGTTTATTGCCGGTTGTTTGACCACCGCTCGCTGACTCCCGAGCGGCTTTTTATTTTCAGCTCTCAGCCAGAGCGGCGCTTACGCGCTATCCCGCGCCCGCTGGCCAAAGATTTCTTCCCCGAGCGCGGCTGGGACACGCTATTACGCAAAGTGTTATCCGATCTTCCTCTTCGTCTGCCGTGGCAAAACAGTGCGCGCGATATCGGTTATATCACCGCTTGCCTGCAGGAGGCACTCGGCAGTGAGCTGCTTTCCCGGTCGCACCTGCAGGTGGCGAATGAACTGTTTTACCGCAATAAGGCGGCCTGGCTGGTAGGCAAACTGGTTACGCCGATGGCGACACTGCCTTTTCTTCTGCCAATTCATCGCACCGATGAAGGCGAATTGTTTGTCGACGCCTGTCTGACGACGCATGCCGAAGCCAGCATCGTTTTTGGCTTCGCCCGCTCCTATTTTATGGTTTACGCGCCGCTGCCCGGCGCGCTGGTCGAGTGGCTGCGCGAGATTCTCCCGGGGAAAACCACCGCTGAACTGTACATGGCGATTGGCTGCCAGAAGCATGCGAAAACCGAGAGCTATCGGGAATACCTGCACTATATTTCCCGCAGCGATGAGCAATTTATCGAAGCGCCAGGGATTCGCGGCATGGTGATGCTGGTGTTTACTTTGCCGGGATTTGACCGGGTATTTAAAGTCATTAAGGACCGCTTTGCGCCGCAGAAAGAGATGACCGCCGCCCACGTGCGCGCCTGCTATCAGCTAGTCAAAGAGCACGACCGCGTGGGAAGGATGGCTGATACCCAGGAGTTTGAGAACTTCGTCCTGGAGAAACGGCAAATTGCGCCCGAACTTATGGCCCTGTTACAAACCGAAGCCGGAGCGAAAATTACCGATCTCGGCGATCGGATTGCGATCAGCCATCTTTATATCGAGCGGCGGATGGTGCCGCTGAATATCTGGCTGGAGCAGGTGGACGGTCCGGCGCTGCGCGATGCGGTAGAGGAGTACGGCAACGCCATTCGTCAGCTGGCCGCCGCCAACATTTTCCCCGGCGATATGCTATTTAAAAACTTTGGCGTCACGCGTCACGGCCGGGTGGTGTTCTACGATTACGATGAAATTTGCTATATGACGGAGGTGAATTTCCGCGAGATCCCGCCGGCGCGCTACCCGGAGGATGAGCTTGCCAGCGAGCCCTGGTATAGCGTCTCGCCTGGCGATGTTTTTCCGGAAGAGTTTTGCCACTGGCTGTGCGCTGACCCGCGCATCGGACCGCTATTTGAAGAGATGCACGCCGACCTGCTGCGCGCCGACTACTGGCGGGAGCTGCAAACGCGTATCCGCAACGGCCACGTGGAAGACGTCTACGCCTATCGCCGCCGTCAGCGTTTTAGCGTGCGCTACGGCGACCTGAAGCAGGCGGGATAACCGATGGCCTGCTTCAGGCTGTTTCGATAACGGCAAATTCTTCGTACACCAGTTCCATATCCGGCGCCCAGGTACCTTCACGTTCAAAGAATGCCTGATGCGCCGATTGCCAGTAAGCGAGGCTCAAATCGCCTTCGCCTTCCAGCGCGGCGAGTTCAGGGCTCATTTCGTTAAAGCGAATGAGCCTGAGGGTCAGGGTGCGTATCACGCAGACGGCTTTCCCTTTGCCGTCCAGTACAATGTGATATGCCCCTGGCGTCACGGGTGGCTGCTCCTGCTGATAGCTGGCAAGCGAGCCGCAGGTACCGCGCTTCTTCCCGGCGATAACCAGGGCAGCCAGTTCGTCGGCCAGCGCCGGTGAATCGCCGAAAGACCAGCAGAAAGCAGAAGGGTATTTATCCTGCCAGTAGGATTTCAGATCGCTCATTTAGCGCACTCCGCCGTAGGCCAGCGTCACTTCTTTCGCCGCCTTAATCACCATCGCGCCGAACTCGGTCACGCGGTCATCGGTAATACGGGAAATGGGCCCGGAAATGGAGATGGCGGCGAACGGCTCACGATGTTCATCATAAATGCACGACGCCACGCAGCGCAGGCCCAGCGCGTGTTCTTCGTCATCAAACGAGTAGCCGCGCTTACGCGTCTGGGCCAGGTCCTCTTTCAGATGTACCGGCGATACCAGGGTGGCATGGGTATAAGCGTGCAGCCCTTGACGGTGCAGCAGACCGGTAACCTGCTCTTCGCTTAGCTGCGACAGAAACGCCTTTCCGGCGCCGGAAGCGTGCATCGGCAGCTTACCGCCAATCGGTGCCGACATACGCATCAGCTGCGTACACTGCACCTGATCGATAATAATCGCCTGATGATCGCTCTGGTCAAGCACCGCGAGGTTAACCGTTTCACCGGAATCTTCCATCAGCTGACGCAAAATCGGATGGACGATCGCCAACAGATTACGGCTTTGCAGGAAGCTGCTGCCGACGACAAAAGCATGGGCACCCACCGACCAGTGGCCCAGCTCACCGACCTGACGAACAAAACCCAACTGCTGCATGGTCGTCAGCAGGCGGTGAGTCGTGGAGTTAGGCAGACCGGCCTGCTGGGCCAGTTCGGTCAGCGCCACGCTGCCGTGGGATTCAGCAATCCATTCGAGCAGCTTCAGTCCGCGGGTCAAGGACTGAACTTGCCCGCCGGCCGGAGCGGCGGCGGGGGAGGCAGGTTTTCTGCCGCGTTTTGCGGGAGCGGGGGTCGCCATCGTGGACTCCTTTTTCTGTATCGTGGAAATGATTTTCGTTTTATTTGGCAATAATGCAATCACTACCCGACTGATCGGATGAGTGAAGCTGAACATGTCTCATCTTGCCCGCTGTTCTCTTTTCCACCCCTTCGGTTTGTGCCAGTATGGTCTGTTGAGTTTTTTCGGTCTGGTTGAGCGTTGTCGGGAGCGAGTGTGAGCAGCAAAGTTGAGCAACTGCATCAGCAGTTAAAAGCACGTATTTTGGTTCTGGATGGGGGCATGGGCACCATGATCCAGAGCTACCGTCTGAGTGAGCAGGACTTTCGCGGCGAGCGCTTTGCCGACTGGCCGTGCGACCTGAAGGGCAACAACGACCTGCTGGTTCTCAGCAAGCCGGATGTGATAACCGCTATCCACGATGCCTATTTTGCGGCCGGGGCGGATATCATTGAAACCAACACCTTTAACTCGACGACCATCGCGATGGCGGATTACCAGATGGAATCCCTGTCGGCGGAAATCAACTTTGTGGCGGCGAAACTGGCCCGCGCCAGCGCCGATGCCTGGACCGCGCGCACGCCGGAAAAACCGCGCTACGTCGCAGGGGTCCTCGGCCCGACTAACCGCACGGCGTCCATTTCTCCCGACGTCAACGACCCGGCCTTCCGCAACATCACCTTTGACGGGCTGGTGGAAGCCTATCGTGAATCCACCAAAGCGCTGGTGGAAGGCGGGGCGGATCTGATTCTGATTGAGACGGTGTTCGATACCCTCAACGCCAAAGCGGCGATCTTTGCGGTTAAAGAGGAGTTTGAAGCGCTGGGAGTCGATCTGCCGATTATGATCTCCGGCACCATCACCGACGCCTCCGGGCGCACGCTGTCCGGCCAGACCACCGAAGCCTTTTATAACTCGCTGCGCCACGCCGATGCGCTGACGTTTGGCCTCAACTGCGCCCTGGGGCCGGATGAGCTGCGCCAGTACGTGCAGGAGCTGTCGCGTATCGCCGAATGCTACGTTACCGCCCACCCGAACGCCGGTCTGCCGAATGCCTTTGGCGAATACGACCTGGACGCCGATACGATGGCGGCGCAAATTCGCGAATGGGCTGAAGCCGGATTCCTGAATATTGTCGGCGGCTGCTGCGGCACCACGCCGGAACATATCGCCGCCATGAGCCGCGCGGTCGCCGGCCTGCCGCCGCGCCAGCTGCCGGAAATCCCCGTCGCCTGCCGTCTTTCCGGCCTTGAGCCGCTGAATATCGGCGATGACAGCCTGTTTGTGAACGTCGGCGAACGCACCAACGTTACCGGCTCGGCGAAATTCAAGCGACTGATTAAAGAAGAAAAATATAACGAAGCGCTGGATGTGGCGCGCCAGCAGGTGGAAAGCGGCGCGCAGATTATCGATATCAATATGGATGAGGGGATGCTCGACGCCGAAGCGGCGATGACGCGTTTCCTCAACCTGATCGCCGGTGAGCCGGATATCGCCCGCGTGCCGATTATGATCGACTCCTCCAAATGGGAGGTCATCGAAAAGGGCCTTAAGTGTATCCAGGGTAAAGGCATCGTTAACTCCATCTCGATGAAAGAGGGCGTTGAGCCGTTTATCCAGCATGCGAAAAAGGTGCGCCGCTACGGCGCCGCCGTCGTGGTGATGGCCTTCGATGAAGTGGGCCAGGCCGATACCCGCGAGCGGAAAATTGAAATTTGCCGCCGGGCGTACAAAATTCTCACCGAAGAGGTGGGCTTCCCGCCGGAAGACATTATCTTTGACCCGAATATTTTCGCCGTGGCGACCGGAATTGAAGAGCACAACAACTATGCCCAGGACTTTATCGGCGCCTGCGAAGATATCAAACGCGAACTGCCGCACGCGCTGATCTCCGGCGGCGTCTCTAACGTGTCGTTCTCGTTCCGCGGCAATGACCCGGTGCGCGAGGCGATTCACGCGGTATTCCTCTACTACGCCATCCGCAACGGCATGGATATGGGCATCGTTAACGCCGGCCAGCTGGCGATTTACGACGACCTTCCCGCCGAGCTGCGCGATGCGGTTGAAGATGTGATTCTGAACCGCCGCGATGACGGCACTGAACGTCTGCTCGATCTGGCGGAAAAGTATCGCGGCAGCAAAACCGACGATACCGCCAACGCTCAGCAGGCGGAATGGCGCAGCTGGGACGTCAAAAAACGCCTCGAATACTCGCTGGTTAAAGGCATTACCGAATTTATCGAGCTCGATACCGAAGAAGCCCGCCAGCAGGCCGCGCGTCCGATTGAGGTTATCGAAGGGCCGCTGATGGATGGCATGAACGTGGTCGGCGACCTGTTCGGTGAAGGGAAAATGTTCCTGCCGCAGGTGGTGAAATCCGCCCGCGTCATGAAGCAGGCGGTGGCCTACCTCGAACCCTATATTGAGGCCAGCAAAGAGAAAGGTTCCAGCAACGGCAAGATGGTCATCGCCACCGTGAAGGGTGACGTTCACGACATCGGCAAGAATATTGTCGGCGTGGTGCTGCAGTGTAACAACTACGAAATCGTCGACCTTGGCGTGATGGTGCCTGCGGATAAAATCCTGAAAACCGCCCGCGAGGTTAACGCCGACCTGATTGGCCTCTCCGGGCTGATTACGCCGTCGCTGGATGAGATGGTCAACGTGGCGAAGGAGATGGAGCGTCAGGGCTTTACTATTCCGCTGCTGATTGGCGGCGCAACCACCTCGAAAGCGCACACGGCGGTGAAAATCGAGCAGAACTACAGCGGGCCGACGGTCTACGTGCAGAACGCCTCGCGCACCGTTGGCGTGGTCGCCGCGCTGCTGTCCGATAGCCAGCGCGATGATTTTGTCGCCCGTACCCGCAAAGAGTACGAAACGGTACGTATTCAGCACGGGCGAAAAAAGCCGCGCACCCCGCCGGTCACGCTGGAGGCCGCGCGCGATAACGACCTGGCCTTTGACTGGGCAAGCTACACTCCCCCGGTGGCCCATCGTCTGGGCGTGCATGAGGTTGAGGCCAGTATCGAAACCCTGCGTAACTATATCGACTGGACGCCGTTCTTTATGACCTGGTCGCTGGCCGGTAAGTATCCGCGCATTCTGGAAGATGAAGTGGTCGGCGAAGAGGCGCAGCGCCTGTTCAACGATGCCAACGAACTGCTGGATAAGCTCAGCGCCGGGAAGGCCCTGAATCCGCGCGGCGTGGTGGGGCTGTTCCCGGCTAACCGCGTCGGCGACGATGTTGAAATTTATCGCGATGAAACCCGGACTCACGTGCTGACGGTGGGGCATCATCTGCGCCAGCAGACGGAGAAAGTCGGCTTTGCCAACTACTGCCTGGCGGATTTTGTCGCGCCGAAGCTGTCGGGGAAGGCGGACTATATCGGCGCCTTTGCGGTGACCGGCGGCCTTGAGGAAGACGCGCTGGCCGACGCCTGGGAAGCGCAGCACGATGACTACAACAAGATTATGGTGAAGGCGATTGCCGACCGCCTGGCGGAAGCCTTTGCCGAATATCTGCATGAGCGGGTGCGTAAGGTTTACTGGGGCTATGCGGCGAACGAAAACCTCAGCAACGAGGAGCTGATCCGCGAGAACTACCAGGGAATTCGCCCGGCGCCGGGCTATCCGGCCTGCCCGGAGCACACCGAAAAGGCGACGATCTGGGAGCTGCTGGAGGTGGAAAAACGCACCGGCATGAAGCTGACGGAATCTTTTGCCATGTGGCCCGGCGCGTCGGTTTCCGGCTGGTACTTCAGCCATCCGGACAGCAAATACTTCGCGGTAGCGCAAATTCAGCGCGACCAGGTGGAAGACTATGCGTTGCGTAAGGGGATGAGCGTAGCGGAAGTGGAGCGCTGGCTGGCGCCGAACCTCGGTTACGATGCCGACTGATCCACCAAACCGTTATCTTTCCTTACAACTAACAGGGCGCTCAAGGAGCGCCCTGTCTCTTTATTGTGCGTAAACCCTTATACTGAAGGAAGCTTGCGATCGTTGCCGCCGGATAAGTGAAGCGCTATCCGGCCTGTAACGGTTTCTGAGTTTCGGGAACGAATAAATATAAGGAGAAGCTGATTCCGTGTTAACTCTGCTACACCTGTTGTCCGCCGTCGCCCTACTGGTGTGGGGCACCCATATCGTCCGTACCGGCGTGATGCGCGTCTACGGCGCTCGTCTGCGAAGCGTACTCAGCAGCAGCGTGGAGAAAAAACCGCTCGCCTTCTGCGCGGGGATCGGCGTTACCGCGCTGGTGCAGAGCAGCAACGCCACCACCATGCTGGTCACCTCTTTTGTCGCCCAGGATCTGGTGGCGCTGGCCCCTGCGCTGGTGATGGTGCTGGGCGCTGACGTCGGTACCGCGCTGATGGCGAGGGTGCTGACCTTCGATCTGTCCTGGCTTTCGCCGCTGCTGATTTTTATCGGCGTGATTTTCTTCCTTGGGCGCAAGCAAACGCGCGCGGGCCAGCTCGGGCGCGTGGGGATTGGTCTGGGCTTGATTCTGCTGGCGCTGGAGCTGATCGTGCAGGCGGTGCATCCCATCACCCAGGCTAACGGCGTACAGGTGATTTTCGCCTCGTTGACCGGCGATATTATGCTGGATGCGCTGATCGGCGCGGTGTTTGCCATCATCAGCTATTCAAGCCTGGCAGCGGTGCTGCTGACCGCAACGTTAACCGCCACCGGCGTGATTTCGTTTCCTGTGGCGCTGTGCCTGGTGATCGGCGCCAACCTCGGATCCGGGCTACTGGCCATGCTAAACAACAGTGGCGCCAATGCCGCCGCGCGCCGCGTGGCGCTCGGGAGCCTGCTGTTTAAGCTGGTGGGTAGCCTGATTATCCTGCCGTTTGTGCATCTGTTGGCAAACGTCATGGATGAACTCCCGCTGCAAAAATCCGAACTGGTTATCTATTTCCACGTCTTCTATAACCTGATCCGCTGTATCGCCATGGTGCCGTTTGCCGGGCCGATGGCTAACCTCTGTAAGCGTCTGATTCGCGATGAGCCCGAGCTGGACGCGCGGCTGAAGCCGAAGCATCTTGATACTTCGGCGCTGGATACGCCCGCCCTGGCGCTGGCCAATGCCGCCCGCGAAACCCTGCGTATTGGCGATGCCATGGAGCAGATGTTGGAAAGCCTGCATAAAGTGATGCACGGCGAGCCGCGTGAGGAGAAAGAGCTGCGGCGGATGGCGGACGATATCAACGTACTTTACACCGCCATTAAGCTCTATCTGGCGCGGATGCCGAAAGAGGAGCTGGCGGATGAGGAGTCCCGCCGCTGGGCGGAAATTATCGAAATGGCGCTTAACCTCGAGCAGGCTTCGGATATCGTCGAAAGAATGGGCAGCGAGATCGCCGATAAATCGCTGGCCGCGCGGCGCGCGTTCTCCATGGAGGGATTAAAAGAGCTGGATGCCCTCTACGAGCAGCTGCTCAGCAATCTGCAGCTGGCGATGTCGGTTTTCTTCTCCGGCGACGTGCCGAGCGCCCGCCGCCTGCGCCGCAGCAAGCATCGTTTTCGTATCATGAACCGTCGTTACTCGCATGCCCACGTTGACCGCCTGCATCAGCAAAACGTGCAGAGTATTGAGACCAGTACACTGCACCTGGCGCTGCTGGGCGATATGAAGCGTCTGAATTCACTGTTCTGCTCGGTAGCCTATAGCGTGATGGAGCAGCCGGATGAGGACGATGAGCGCGATGATTATTAAGCGCTTATGTGCCGCCAGACATCCCCGGCTCGCGCTGCGATTAGCCGGGCTACAGGTTTACCGCGGTCTGCGGGATGGTAGCCCGGACAGATGCGCAGCATCGCCTCCGGGGAATTATGCCACTCTGCGCTTTGCTCCCGGGGGCGGCGCAGAGCGCCTTGCCCGGGCTACGAGTTCTCCACCGTCTGCGGGATGGTAGCCCGGACAGGCGCGCAGCGCCGCCTCCGGGAAACGTGCGCACGGGGTTTAGAAACGATGACCGGCGTTGAGGGTCACCGCGTCTTCTCCGGCTCTGAATACCAGCGTGGGATTCGGGCCGCCAAGGGTAGCGTGGCCCTGCGTCACCTGTATCCAGTTGCCTTCCGGCAGGCCGATAATCGTCAGCTCCGGCGCAACCACCAGCAGCTCGCGGATCCGCTGTTCGCGGGTCTCGCCTTTATGGCCTTCCGGCAGCGCGTTGGTGAAGTGCGGGTTGATTTGCAGCGGGAACAGCCCCAGCGCAGCAAAACCGTTAGGGTCGACAATCGGCATATCGTTAGTGGTGCGAATCGTCGGACAGGCCAGGTTAGCGCCCGCGCTCCAGCCGATATACAGCGCTCCGCGCTTCACCACATCTACTATCGGCGCCAGCAGGCCGCGTTCGCGGCACTCTTTCAGCAGCTGAAAGGTGTTGCCGCCGCCGACGATAACTATCTCCGCATTCTCAATCGCCGAAACCGGGTCAGCGACGCTGTGAATACCGGTGACCGTGACGCCCATTGGGCTGAAGACGGCGGCGGTTTTCGCGGTGTAATCGTCCCAGGTTTGCGTCACCCCGGCGAAAGGAATAAATACCGCAGAACGGCGGCCGTTTAGCTGCCCGGCAATGGTCGGCAGCGCATGTTCCAGCCAGGCTTTGCCCGGCAGCGTTGAGTTACTCAATAGCAGCAGTTCCATCATTTCTCCATTTGGCCAGATGATTATTCGGGCAGGGATGTTATCACAGGATATCTTACCGCTTGCTGACGTGGCTCACGCTGAGACGCGCTGAACATAGCGGAACGGTGATTATTGGCGCAGCGACTCTCTGAATTAAACTGGAAAGTGCCTCGCAGACTGACTCTACCGGGCGTGACAGGTTAGCGGGAACTGCTTAGTTTTACGTTGATGATTCACAGGCAAAGGAATAGAAAATGCTCGTTTATTACGCTAATCTGAGGCATGTCATGCGCATTACCATGGGGGCTATCATGCGCACTTCGTCGAACGTTAAAAAATCAGTCAATGTCTCGCTTTCGCCTGAAATCCTGGAAGAGGCGCGTAAACTTAAAATCAACATTTCGGCGGTTTTAACGGAAGCTTTGCTTGAAAAACTTCGTGAGCACAAACGTGAAGAGTGGTTACGAGACAATAAGAAATCGATCGATACGATTAACCAATGGGTAGAAGAAAACGGTTCGTTTAGTGATTTTCAAAGGCCGTTCTGATGGAACAATATTGCGCTTATGAGAATAGGGGAAGCGGTAAAAAGGTTTTCCCTTATTTAATCAACCTACAGCATCCGTGCGCGAATGTCCTGAAGCATATCCTGGTTGCCCCTGTGATAGAACAAAACCAACTACCCGATACCCAGCCTCCGACCAAAATTTGTCCCGTGATTACGATTGCCGGTCAAACTTATATTGTGATGACGCATATGATGGCGGGTTTGCCGCAGAAAGAACTGGGCAAGCGCGTCGCTGATTTGACGGCGGAAAGGGCTGCGCTGCGCGATGCAATCGACTTTCTGATCAACGGTTATTAGAGCGCCCTCCCAGGCGCTCTCCGTTTTGCCTTTATCCTCTGGCAAAGGCCGCGGCTTCAGCGACCAGCGCCGCCTCCGGACGCACGCCGGTGTAGAGCGCAAACTGCTCCACCGCCTGCAGGGCAATCACCTCCGCGCCGCTGATAACGCGCTTGTCCAGCCTCTGCGCCAGCTTGATGAGCGGGGTTTCCGGCGGCAGAGCGACCACGTCAAATATCACGTCGGCCCGTTCCACCATCGTCGGGCTAAAGGCCAGGGTTTCGCTTTCCGCGCCGCCCGCCATGCCGAGCGGCGTGACGTTAACCAGAATATCCGCTGCGATTCCCTCCGGCCTGGGCTGCCACTGAAAACCGTACTGCTTTGCCAGCGCCAGGCCGCGCTCGCGATGGCGGGCGGCGATAATCACATCGCGGAAACCGGCATCGCGGAAGGCGGCGATGACCGCTTTGCCCATTCCGCCGCTGCCCTGGATCATCACTTTGGCTGAGGAATCGAGCTGATAGCTGTCAATCAGGCTTTTCACCGCGATATAGTCGGTATTCAGCCCGGTCAGCCTGCCGTCGTCGTTGACGATGGTATTGACCGAATCAATCGCCTTTGCCGAAGGGGCAAGCGCGTCAAGATACGCTATGCAGCTCTCTTTAAACGGCATCGAGACCGCGCAGCCGCGAATGCCTAATGCGCGCACGCCCTTTACCGCCGCGGCTATATCCTCGGTCGTAAACGCTTTATAGATATAGTTCAGCTCCAGCTTTTCATACAGGTAGTTATGAAAGCGGGTGCCGAAGTTACCCGGGCGACCGGCCAGCGACATGCACAGCAGCGTATCGCGATCAATCATGAGCAATATCCTCCGCGTGGGCCAGCAGATACTCTTCCGCCTCTTTTGACCAGATACCGTGGTGACGTTCCATAATCGCCGCCAGCTGCGGGTCGCTAATGTTTCCCAGCGGCGTCAGCGGAATGTTTTTTCCGGTATAGACCAGCTTCTTACCGCCGCCTACCGCCGGTAAATCCAGGGTGGTCGCGCCCGCCGCGTTCAGCCCCAGAATATGAGTCACCACCTTCGCGGTCTGCACCTTTTTCTCCTGCATCAGCGCTACGGCGGCGCGCATATCGTCGGTATTGCCGCCGGAGGTGCCCACGTAGTGGGTGAAGGCGTAATGCACATCGTAAAAATTGATCGGTGCGCTGAACTGCTTATCCTGCGGGCCGGCGAAAAAGTTCAGGCAGCCGTCCGGAGCCAGCAGCGAGGATGCCAGAGTGATGAGCTGTTCGTTAGGGACGAAGACGAAGATATCGTCAAAGCCGTGCCCGCCGGAGAGCGCCATCAGCGTTTCGCGGCTGGCGTCGCGCCCATCCAGATAGTGAATCAGCGTTTGCGGCTCGGAGGGATAGTGCTGGCGCGCATAGCTGAGCTTTGGCTTATTGGTATCGGTGACCACCAGCAGCGCCGGGTTGATCGGGCCATGCAGCGCGTAGTCGATGGCCAGCAGGCCCATCGGGCCGGTGCCGCCGAGGATCAGGGCGCGGCCCTGCGGGCGAATGCCCATCACATGGTTATAGCTGCCTTCCTGCAGATGATAGTTGGCGTTGAAGGCACCAATCACGCAGGAAAGCGGCTCCACCAGCGAGCCTTCAAACCAGGTGTCGCCCTCCCAGGAGAGCAGGCAATCCTGCTCCATCACCTCGTTGGGGATCACCACGTGGGTGGCTTCGCCGCCGATCCATGGAAAAGAATAACCGGGACAGTCCGGGCGATCCGGCAGCTGCAGGTTGGCCTGAATCACATAGCGCTGGCCGGCGTGAAACTTGTGCTGCCATTTTTTGCCGACGGCGATAATCTCCCCGCAGAACTCATGACCGATAATGATTGGGTTTGTCGCCACATCGTCAGGCACCTTTTTGTGGTCCTCGCCCTGGTTCGCCTCTTTCCAGGAGGAGAGGCACAGACTGTCGGTGACCACCCTGGCGAGAATTTCATCATCCTGCATCGCCGGAAGTTCAAAGGTTTCCAGGCGCAGATCGCGTTTGCCGTAGAGCCGCAGGGCTGTTGTTGTTTGCATGTTTACCACCTCATCCCCTTCATCTTTCGCATTACGGCTGCGAAATCTTTTGGGTCTAACTTGTTGAAGTAGCCCCGGCATCGCCGGGGCGGAATAATCAGGACAGAATCAGGACAGGAAGCCCAGCGCGTTACCGATAATCCCCAAACCGAAGAGGGCGAAAATCAGCCATACCGGGTTCACTTTCTTATTAAGCAGACGCACCATCAGCAGCGTCAGGCCCAGAGCCAGCAGGCCGGGGCAGAGCTGATCGAGGATGTCCTGAACGGTCATGGTGACGGTCGAGCCGTCGGCGCCCGGGGTTTGCGAGACCACCAGCGGGACGTTGATGGTGGTCCACTTGGTCACCAGCACGCCCATCACAAACAGACCAAGAATGGAGGCGCCTTCGGTCAGTTTTTGCAGCAGGTTGCCGCCCATATCGCTGACGATATTGACCCCTTTACGGAAGCCGAGCTGCAGCCCGTACCACTTCATCGCCAGACGTACCGCGTTGAAAATAAAGAAGAACAGCAGCGGTCCAAGAATATTGCCGGAGAGCGCCAGCGAGGCGCCGAGGGCGGCGGTAATCGGCCGCAGCGTGCCCCATACCAGCGGGTCGCCCACGCCTGCCAGCGGCCCCATCAGGCCAACTTTGATCCCGTTGATGGCGCCATCGTCGATAGCGGCGCCGTTGGCCCGGGCTTCCTCCATCGCGGCGGTGACGCCAATCACCGGCCCGCAGACTGCCGGAGTGGTGTTGAAGAACACCAGATGGCGCTTCAGCGCGGCGACCTGATCCTCCTTCAGCGGGTAGAGGCGCTTGATGGCCGGGATCATGTCGTAGCAGAAGCCAAGCCCGTGAATACGTTCGAAGTTGAATGACGCCTGCTGCAGGTTGGAGCGCAGAAACATGCTCACCAGGTCGCCTTGGGTAATTTTTCTCTGTTCCATGTTGGGCTCCATCAGTCGTCAAGCTGGTCAAGGGCAGTGGAAGAGGTGGCGGCGGCCTGCGGTTCGGGTTTACGCCACTGCGGATTAAGCTGGATATAAATCAGCGCGATGATGACCCCGACGCCGCCGAAGGCCAGCAGGCTAAAGTCGAGGTAGCCGCCCGCGAGGAAGCCGAGGAAGAAGAAGGGCATCAGATACTTCACGCCCATCATGCGCAGCACCATGGCGTAGCCGACCACCACGATAAAACCGCCGGCGATTTGCAGACCGCGGGTGACGAATTCCGGAATGGCGTTGAGCATACTGCTGACCATATCCGCGCTGACAAACAGAGAAACGATGAGTGCGGGAATGGCGACGCGCAGCGCCTGAACGCCCAGCGCCGACACGTGCAGCAGATCGATTGTTCTGAAGCGCGCCTCTTCCGCGGCCTTATCCGCCGCGTGCTGGAACACCACGGTAATGGTGCGGGCGAACACGGTGAGCACCTGACCTGCGGCAGCGACCGGCAGCGCAATCGCTATTCCGGTAGCGATGCTTTGCTGGCCCACGATCACCAGGATGGCGGAGATAATGCTGGCTAACGCCGAATCCGGAGACTGCGCCGCGCCGACGTTCATCCAACCGAGCGCGATCAGCTCCAGCGTTCCGCCGAGCATGATCCCGGTTTTTAGATCGCCGAGAATTAAGCCAATCACGGTACAGGCGATTAATGGGCGGTGCGTCTGGAATTCATCCAGCACGCTGCCCATCCCGGCAATACAGGAAAAAATAAATATGGCGATTATTTGTAGGGTACTTATTTCCATAATTTGTCACCTTGAGGGTAAAGAAATCCCTGCCTTTTACGGCATTTACACGATGTTCTTCAGGCTGCCTCTTTGTTGACTGCACTCTCTCGCCCCAGTCACATAGTTAGCTATGCTGCTGGTGACTTGCTCATTTGCCGCCGCGATGCATCCAGAATGACAGTGTGTAATAAAAGGCGCGTTTTATTATTCTGTAACGGACTGCTCTGCTATTTTATCGAGAATATTAACCGACGGATCCGAAGCCACGATGCGTAAATCAAGCTTAACGCCCAGCTTATCTAACTGCTGAAAGGCATCAATATCCGCTGCGTCTAATGACACCGCTTTGGTTAACTGTTTTTTACCCGGTCGCCAGGCCATGCCGCCAATATTCAGCGTGGCTATTTTGACGCCCTGCTGTACCATGGTTAATACGTCCTGCGGATTAGTGAATAAATAAAAAACCGTTTCGTCCTGATATTGCGGGTTGTGATAAACGGCGACGGCTTTCTCGATATTCACCACATTGACCTTCATGCCCGGCGGCGCGGCCTGGCGAAGCAGCGTACGGCGAACGTCGTCGTTATACACGTCGTCATTACAGATAATGATGCGCTGGGCGTTGGCCACTTTTGACCAAACGGTGGTGACCTGGCCGTGAATCAGGCGGTCATCAATGCGTGCGAGCGTAATGTTCATCAGAAATCCTCCTCAACGGTTTCCGGCTGCCGCCAGGTGACGCAGCACTGGCTGGCGATGGTCTCAAGATGTTGGCACAGTGCTTCTGCATTCATCGTTTGCTGGTTATCGACCAGCTCCAGAGCCAGCGGTAGCGACAGGCCGCTGATGACCCGAAGCTGCGGGTTGCGCATCGCCAGGCCGGCGGCGGCGTTCCACGGGCTGCCGCACTGTAGATCGACGGCGATGAGCCACTCCCCCTCTTTGTGAGTACTTACCAACTCTTCAAGCTTACCGGCGATATCGCCCGCGTTTTCCCCCGGTACAAACGCCACGGCGCTGACGTGGACATCGCCGTAAACCATGCGTACCGAGTCGAGCATGGCGCAGGCCAGCTGACCGTGAGCGCAGAAGATGACGTTAACCATGTTTCCCCCTTAGCCGCGCGTTTTGCCGCCCGCAATGTTAGTGGTTACTCCAGTAATGTAGCTGGCGCGCTCTGAGAGCAGATAGCAAACAAAATCAGCAACTTCACTGAGACGGCCGGAGCGACCAACAGGAATCGCATTTTTGCTATAGCCTTCGCGCAGCTGTTCGACGGTGATATTGCGGGTCCAGGCCAGCGCTTCTTCATATTCCGGCGTACGCAGCCCGGTTTTTTCCAGAATGCCCGGCGCGACGCCTACGACGCGAATACCGTGCTTGCCCAGCTCTTTCGACCAGGAGCGGGTAAAGCTGTTCAGCGCGGCTTTGGTCGCGGCGTAGCAGCTCTGGCCTTCAGAGCCTTCGAGACCGCTTTCCGACGAGACGTTAACAATCACGCCGCTGCGTTGTTTAACCATCTGGCGCGCCACCGCCTGCGACATCAGGAACACGCCTTTTTGGTTGATATTGACCATTTTTTCGAATGCCGCTTCATTTAATTCATAGCGACCGGACGGCGCTTTCTCATCGACTAATAAACGCGGGAAGTTGACGCCGGCGTTATTGACTAAACCATCAATGCGGCCAAAACGCTGAATAATACTCTCGACGGTTTTATTCACTTCGCTGGCGCTGGAAATATCGGTTGGCCAGAAATTATAATTATCTCGATTCTGATATTTGTCGCCGCCGTGAATATCGCTCATCTGCACATTTGCGCCCTGGGCTAATAACTCATCGACAATCGCCAGGCCGATGCCTGATGCGCCGCCGGTCACGATAATTATTTTGTCTTTTAAATTTAACCATGTATTCATTATCGACTCCTGTTTCTTTAGATAAAGGGATCCCCCGCAGCAGCGCTGCGTGAAATCATATTCTTGACATTTACTTCAGTAATGACTCAGCGGTTTCTCGATTCGTCACCAGACAATTAATGTAATGACCGTTTAAGGCGCCAAGAATCCCGGCGTATTTCTCCTCGCCCATGGCGATACCCACCGAGTAGCGCGCCTGCTTGAGTTTTGCCATCTCGATAGAGAGCGTTTTTTCGCTCATGGCGGTTTCGACCAGCGCGCCATCAATGTTGTAAAAACGCGAACAGATATCGCCGGCGACCTGGCGAGCGTTGAGATCGTCGCTCTCTTCACTGCCGTAAAATGCATGCCAGTTGGCGCCGTCGCGGATCGCTGGAGAACCAATGCCCACCAGCGCGACGTCCAGGTTATCCCAGTAGGAGGCAATCGTTTTAAAATGACGGGACTGCATAATACCGTTGCGAATTAATGTGTTATCCAGCAGTGCCGGGAAATCAGCTAGATGAGATTCCGCTTTCAGCTTCGCCGCTGCGCCGTAGGTCAGCGTATTCACGTGGTAGCGACTTTCCAGTTTTCCGGAGGGGCCGCCGATAATCGGCACGCAGATAACCTGACGGGACTGGCTGGCCTGCGGCAGATTCTCCACCAGCGCGCGCACCGCCCGACCCCAGGAGAAGCCGACGATATCGCCCGGCTCCAGCAGCCTGTCGACCAATTGCGCGCCATGCAGGCCGATATGATTGAGCTGATCCTCCTCCAGCAGTGAGTCGCAGGCCGCCACCACCGCCTCTTTGAGGCCAAATTTTTGTTTTAGCTGCTGCTCAAGCCACAGATTCTCGTTGTAGTCGTAGTTGATGGCGATAGTGACGATGCCCTGCTCGCGGCCGCGCTTCAGCAGACGGCTGATAGTAGTGCGGTATATCCCCAGCTCGCGGGCAATCTGCGCCTGGGTCATATCCTGCTCATAGTAGAGCTGGGCGATTTTCACGATCAGACGAATATCGTCGCTGTTTTCCATCGTCACTGTCGGCTCCTGCACATTTGTGCAAATGGGAGAGTTGCTGTCATGATCTGATATAACCCCATCAGCGACCCGCTTCAAAGAAATTTTCCTCTATTTCATGATGATGTTACGACCGTTTCTGTTGCACATTTGCGTTGCTTACCGGTGGTTTATGGCACCTTTGTGCCGGACGTGATAAGAGCCTGATTCTGCTTTGTTTCGCCGGGCAAAGTTGCCGGGCTTTCATGGGCACACTTTTGTGTTGAAAGGCGTGGCAGATCACATTTAGCGGCAGGCGACGAGAGCGCGATTCTTTTTTATCGCCCGTAAGGTAGGGTATATTTCGCTTTTACAGGAGATTTTATGCT
>NZ_ALNJ01000012.1:0-1193 GCF_000293135.1 Klebsiella sp. OBRC7
GAAAAGAATTAAACGGTCTGACTCATCTTTCGTTCAGCGCGTAACAGCTCTTTCATCATGCGCTCACTGGCGTAGTGCGCTTCATCAGCAGTGACCGTAGCCACCACATTCCCCTGCAGGTCATAGCGGGAGGCACCTTCCCGCATCCGGGACAGATAACCTGCCGACCGGGTCAGGCTTTTCAGGCACTTAATCACCTGTTTATGCGACAGCGGCAGGTCGCGCCCCGCGATATCGGCAAACAGCTGTTCACGCATCCCCGTCGCCAGCAGACGGGGTGAGTCACCGTCGAACAACTGTGGCCAGAATGCCTTCAGAGTCATGATGGCCTGTTCCGGAGGCAGTAAGCGGAGATACCGGACCGGAGGCGGTACCTTTAAGGCTTTGGCCATGACCGGCACAGTTTTTCGCGCTGCGGCTTCAGCGGCCTTTTTCTCAAGCTTCTCTTTTTTGACCTTCCAGGCGGGCGGGGTCGACACCACCACCACTTTTTTGCGGCGCACCACAACATCAGGGGTGCCCGTGTTGTTGTTCGCTCCTGCATTATCTGTGGCTGGTTTGCGTTTCAGGCTCAGTACCGGACGTTTTTCTTCACTCATAAGGGGCCATATCAATTAAAGCTTCAGGTCTGGGGTATACGATACGCTAACGGCATCATCGTTTCATCTCAGGCTGCACTGGTCACAGCGATGATGTTCCCTTTGTCACACTTACGGATACTGTTCCCGCTCCCCGGACCTCTGTCCGGTTTTTTTTTACATCGTCGCCACTATCCCCAGCACCGCCAGATGCACGGCATAAAACATCACAAAAAAGTGCCGCGGCCAGAAGCGCGGAACAGAACGACCGAGGTCAGAACAGACCGCCAGGGCCAGCAAAGCGACCATCAGGCTGGCAATGGCCTGGGTAATATCATGGGCATTCATCAGTAGTACCATGACAGCCCACAGCACGGCATACCCGATCCGTTCTACAGGCTCTTTCGCCCGACAAAGCCGCCAGCTGTTGATCAGCATGAAGACCCCGGCCAGACCGTAGCTGTCGGCAGATAAGGGGAGCCAGGCCACTACAATGGCGATCGCCAGCAGAATATCATTGCGGGTCTGCAGACTGAACCAGCGCAGCGCCTGGCCGGTGACCGCAAAGCTAAACAGGATATTCCCCATGTACCACGGGTACCCGATGAGAATAAA
>NZ_ALNJ01000013.1:0-14225 GCF_000293135.1 Klebsiella sp. OBRC7
CGTCTCGATTTCAATCAGCCCGCGGACGGCGATTTCCGGGACGCCTTTGCCCGGGCCATGCGCACTATCCCGGCAGATACCGGCATAACCAACGATCTCGCCGCGCATCGGGTCGGGAGCCAGCTGGTCATCACCGCCACCGCGACCGGCGAATGGAAAAACCCCGGGATCTATTTTGACCCTATGGACGGGGGAATTGTGGCCGGCGATCCGGACATTCGCGCCGAGGGCAGCCACCTCAAGGTGACGGTACCGGTCACCGACGAATGGGGAGAAATCCCCGCCACGCTGGCAGGAAAAGCGCTGTCGTTGGTGCTGACAAATGGTGAAAAAGCGCAGCAGATAAACCTTACGACTGGCGCGGATCTCGCCCCGGCGGCAACGGTTAGTCTCGGGAAAATAGTGCTTCTCGCGCTGCTCGGCGGCTTAATCCTTAACCTGATGCCGTGCGTATTGCCGGTGATGGGCATGAAGCTCAGCGCGGTGCTGCAGGCCGGTTCAGACCGGGACATGGTCAGGCTGCGTTTTCTGGCCACCAGCGCGGGTATTCTGACCTCGTTTGCTCTGCTGGCGCTGATGGTGACGATACTGAAGCTCACCGGCGCATCGCTGGGCTGGGGGATCCAGTTTCAGAATCCCTGGTTTATCGGCTTAATGGTTGCCGTCACCTTTCTCTTTTCGCTGAACCTCTTCGGGGTAGTCGAGATGCTGCTTCCCTCGGCAGCCGTGAGCCGGATGGCGACCGCCGGCGGCGCCGGGATGGCGGGCAGCTTCTGCGAGGGCGTTTTTGCCACCCTGCTGGCAACGCCCTGCTCGGCTCCCTTCCTGGGTACGGCCGTCGCTTTCGCGCTTGCCGCGCCGCTTCAGGAGCTGTGGCTGATTTTTCTGGTGCTCGGGCTGGGGATGGCTGCGCCGTGGCTGTTCGTCGCCCTGTTCCCGCAAACTGCCGCCCTGCTCCCCCGCCCCGGCCGCTGGATGAACACCCTGAAAATGGCGCTTGGCGTCATGATGCTGGCCTCCAGCCTCTGGCTGACAACGCTGCTCGGCCTGCACCTGGGCGAAACGGCGGGCGGCATGCTGACGCTGGCCCTCACCGTGGCGGCCCCGATCGCCTTGTTAGTCGCCCGTCCGCGAGCGACGCCAGCATTCTGGCTGGTGATTATCGCGCTGGCGGCGTTTGCCGGCTTTCAGGTTCGCGGCCTGCTCGCTGAGGGTGCTATCGTCTCGTCGCCGGAGACTAACGCTCAGCAAATTCGCTGGCAGCCTCTCAGCGAGGCGGCCATCCAGAGCGCGCTGGCGGATGGCAAACGGGTGTTTATCGATATCTCAGCCGACTGGTGCGTTACGTGCAAAGTCAATGAACACCGGGTGTTAAATCAGCCCGCCATCATCAGCGCGTTGACTGAGCCGGATGTCGTCGCGCTGCGCGGCGACTGGAGCAAGCCTTCTGAGCCGATCGCCCGTTTCCTGCAAAGCCGAAATCGTTACGCCATTCCCTTCAATCAGGTCTACGGTCCAGGTGAGCCGCAAGGAGAAATGCTGCCGCCGCTGCTCGATCAACAAAGCGTCCTGAACGCGCTCACTCATGCCAGAGGTTAATTAACGATGAAAAATACGCTGCTCACTTTTCTTCTTCTCTCGGCGTCGTTGACGGCGTCAGCCTCGTCGCCGCTCACGCCGGCGCAGGAGGCCCGCGTGCAGGCACTGGTCCAGGAGACGCTGCTCAGCCATCCTGAAATTTTGATCGCCGCGGCCGATAAGCTCGATCGGCAGAATGCCCGGGCGGAACAGGAATCGCTCAAGAAGGTGCTGTCGCAGTACGGCGATTTTCTCTTTCACGACCCCCACTCACCGCGAATCGGCGCGCAAAATCCGAAGCTGACGCTGGTGGTCTTTACCGATCATAACTGCCCGTATTGTAAAAAGTTTGACCCCTATCTGGAGAAAATTGTGGAAAAATACCCGGATGTTGCGGTGATCTTTAAGTTTCTGCCCTGGCGCTCCGAAAGCTCAATGACCGCGGCCAGGGATGCGCTCACCCTGTGGCGCACGCATCCTGACCAGTTCGCCAAATTTAACGCGATCCTGATGGCAAAAAAGGGGTATCACGACAGCGCCAGCCTTGAGCAGGCGAAAAAAAAGGCGGGCGTCATCGTGGCTAAGCCGGATGCGCAAAGCCTGGAGACGATTCAGAAAAGCTTCTCTGTCGCCGAAAAGCTCGGCATTCAGGGAACGCCGGCCACGCTAATTGGCGATGAGATGCTGTCGGGCTGGATCCCCTGGGAGCAATTTGATGCCACAATCGGCGACGCGCTAAAAAAACAGTAACCCACGTCAGGGGGAGCGTTCCCCCTGCATTGAGAGGCGATATGATGAAATATATTTTCCTGCTGGCGGCCTGGATGATACCGGGCCTGGCGCTTGCGGAGGGGGCGATTCCCCAGATAGTTAAAAACTTTGGTGAACAGCAAGGGATCAAAATCATCAAGGAGATAGATTCCCCCGGCGGCGTAAAAGGCTGGGTCGGTCAGTATCAGGATATGGGGGTGACCCTGTTTTTAACCCCGGACGGAAAGCACGTCATTTCCGGGTATCTTTACGATGATAAAGGGCAAAACCTCAGCGAGGGGTATTTTAAAGAAGCGATCTATACCCCCTTAGGCCGCGAAATGTGGAAGAAGCTGAACGATGCCCGGCCCCTGAAGGAGGGCGCGGATTCGGCGGCCAGAAAAGTCATCGTCTTCGCCGATCCGTTCTGCCCTTACTGCAAGACGTTCTGGTCGGCGGCGCAGCCGTGGGTAAAAGCCGGTAAGGTCCAGTTGAATACCCTGCTGGTTGCCTTTCTCAATCCGAAAAGCGGCCGATACGCCACGGCAATCCTGAATGCCAAAGATCCGGTAGCCGCCTGGCAAGAGTATGAACTCTCCGGCGGCAAAAAAGTGCCGCGCTTTGACGGCGTGACGCCGCGCGAAACCTTTAATCTTCTTCAGCATAACCAAAAGCTGATGGATGATTTGGGCGCCAGCGCGACGCCGGCCATCTATTACATGAATGAACAGAACGAACTCCAGCAGGTGGTCGGCATGCCCGACAAGAAACAGCTGCTGGAGATGTTCGGACCTGAGCCCTGATGAAGAGCGGGCGTCCCGCGGGGCGCCTTGCCAACCCCGGCCAGAGCTCGTATTTTATGACCTGCTCTGCCCGTCCGGGCCTTCAACGCTTGAGTGATTGAGGAATAATGGAACGTTTATTTGTCTACGGCACGCTGCGTCCGGGCCACTCCAATGCCCATATTATGGACAACATTGGCGGCGAGTGGCAGCCCGGCTATGTGCAGGGTCTGTTTTATGAACGCGGCTGGGGAGCGGCGGCGGATTTTCCGGGGATCGTGCTCGACAACAACGGGCCTCGGGTCGACGGCTACCTGTTCCTGTCCACAAATCTTAGCGCCCACTGGCCAATGCTGGATGCGTTTGAAGAGGGCTACGACCGCGTTGCCGTTGACGTTACCATGGAAGACGGCCAGCGCGTGACCGCCTGGATCTATCAGCTACAGCCAAAGGTCGCAGCGTAAAACCCTTTAGCCCCGCGCCTGCGGGGCGTCGCCCAGCGCGGGTTATGCGTCGCGCCAGCCCATTGCCGGCGCAACGTGCTTCAGTATGGACTCAATCACGTGGGCGTTATACTCCACACCCAGCTGGTTCGGTACCGTCAGCAACAGCGTATCCGCTTCGGCAATCGCCTCATCCTGCTTCAGCTGTTCGACCAGCTTATCTGGCTCTGCGGCGTAGCTGCGGCCAAAAATAGCGCGGGTCTTCTCGTCGAGGAAACCTATCGAATCGCTCTCGTCACGGCCCGAACCGAAATATATCCGGTCTCGATCGTTCACCAGAGCGAAAATGCTGCGGCTGACCGAAACCCGCGGCGTGCGCGTATGGCCCGCTTCAGCCCAGGCCTCGCGATAGGCGCGGATCTGCTTCGCCTGCTGGATATGGAACGGCTCGCCGGTTTCATCGTCTTTCAGCGTCGAACTTTGCAGGTTCATCCCCAACGTTGCCGCCCATCTTGCCGTCGCATTCGAACCGGCGCCCCACCAGATTCTCTCGCGCAGCCCTTCAGAATATGGCTCAAGCCGCAGCAGTCCCGGCGGATTGGGGAACATGGGCTGCGGGTTAGGTTTCGCAAACCCCTCTCCGCGCAGCGCGTCCAGCAGCACTTCGGTGTGGCGGCGCGCCATGTCGGACTCGTTTTCGCCCTCGCCTGGAACATAACCAAAATAGCGCCAGCCGTCGATCACCTGTTCCGGCGAGCCGCGGCTGATACCCAGCTGTAAACGGCCGCCGGAGATTAAATCCGCCGCGCCCGCATCCTCGGCCATATACAGCGGGTTTTCATAGCGCATATCGATCACGCCGGTGCCGATTTCAATACGTTTGGTTTTCGCCCCGACCGCTGCCAGCAGGGGGAACGGCGAGCTGAGCTGGCGGGCGAAATGATGCACCCTGAAATAGGCGCCATCCGCGCCCAGCTCTTCGGCGGCAACGGCCAGATCGATGGATTGCAGCAGCGCGTCAGCGGCCGAACGCGTCCCGGACTGCGGCGACGGCGTCCAGTGACCAAATGATAAAAAGCCAATCTTTTTCATGACGTGGGTGTCCTGGGTTGCAGGGAAGTCGTCGGCAGATGGCGCATAATGAAAAACGTGTCTGCCACATTATGCCTCTACTCTACGCATAACCAGGTGAGAATAAATATCGTTTGTTTAACCGAATGCTTCAAATAAATTGATTGAGTCTGCCCGGCGGCGCAGACCGCGGCCCGGGCAATAAACACGGGCTCACAGGCCGAATATCGCCTCAATTTCAATTTTGAGATCCGCAGAAAACAGGCGGCTGACTTCTACGAGCGAGCTGGCGGGTAGATGATCGCCGTAGTTCCGGTAAAGCACTTTGCGCAGCTCGCCGATCTCATCAAAAGAAGTGATAAAGATCGTGACTTTGATAAGAGACGAAAAATCAATGCCTTCGGCGCGGGCAACGGTTCGTATCTGGGTAAAAATCTCCTCCGCCTGTGCGCCAATACCGGCCTGCTGCGCACGGGTGCCAAACGCGGTGAGCCCTGAAATATAGAGCGTGTTCCCGTGCTTAACCGAATGAACGTAGGGCGCCTTGACCTCGCCCAGTTCAGGGTAATTTTTTCGTACCATCTGACTCATACCGATATCCTTATTTAAGTTAAAACTGACAACCCTTCTGACGCGCTGTTGTGACCACCCAGCGTTGCCGTATCAACGGTATTTTTACCGATTCACTAAAAGCCCGTTCTTATCTTGCGCCAGCCGCGGACTTGTTGTGATTTCACGCCAGGGCTCGTCACAGCCGGCCTGCTCCATCTCCACTCCATAATCTGAACAATATCACTCAATCCTCCTTCGTCAGAATGTTCATTACGCTCAGGAGGAACCATGAACAAGCTGAACTACTCTCTTAAATACGTCGAATACTTATTCAGAAAATGCCGGGGAATGATGACTTCGGATCTTTATTTTCATACTGCCAAACTCAACAAAGCGTCGCAAACCTTTGTCAATCTCAAAAAACCCATCACGCTGAGTGAGAAGATATGCCACCGCCTCGTCTACGATCGTAACGCCCTTTATACTCTGCTGGCCGACAAACTGGCGGTCAGAGAATATGTCCGCACACGAACCCAGCTTGTGCAGGTGATACCGTTAATTGGCGTTTACCACCGCGCAGAGGATATTGATTTTAGCAAACTCCCGGCAAAATTCGTGTTGAAGTGCAATCATGACTGCGGCAGCACCGTTATATGCACCGACAGAGACAACTTTAATCCGGCCAATACCTTAAACCGACTCAAGCTGGCGCTCAAAAAGAATATGTATTACACAACCCGAGAATGGCAATATAAGCATATTACCCCGGTTATTCTCTGTGAGATGTTTATCGACTTATTTTCTGACCGAGATAAAAACGTTACGCCTGAAATGTTAAGAATACACTGTTTTCATGGGGTAGCCTGCTTTGTGGAGGCTGATTTCACCGATAAACAGGGGCGCGAATATATTAATGTCTATGACAGATCGTGGCGGCTGCAGCCTTTTCAGATGGAATATCCAAACACGCCGGGGCCGGTACCTGAACCCGAATCCTTTCATCGCGCCGTCACTGCCGCGCAGGAATTGGCAAAAGAGATTGACTACTGTCGTATCGACCTGATGCTAAAAGAAAATGAAATTTATTTCAGTGAAATAACATTAAGTCCGAAGCGAGGTAAACTTAATATCACACCGGCGATATGGGATGCTAAGCTCGGAGACATGTGGCACTGATGTCTCCAGAAACAGGCTCAATTGAGCCTGTTTTTCACGGCAGGTTGACGGGCCATGATAATTTAAAAATCGAGTGATTTTCTCGGGATAACTGATAGCTCACACTACCGCCGTGAGCGAGCATAATCGCTTTGACGACCGATAATCCCAATCCGCAGCCTTGAGGATTAATATGTCTGGCATATTCTCCGCGCTGAAAAGGTTCAAATAACAGCCGCTGGAGTTCTTCAGGGATTCCGGGACCACGATCCTGAACCAGAATATAATTTTCTTTGCCAGAGGTTCCATTCTTTACCAGCAAAGTTCGGGAGGTGGAATATTTTAACGCATTATCGAACAGCACCGTCAGGCACTGCGTCATACGCAAAGGATCGCAAACGCACAACTGCTGCTTGAGTTCAGTGATAAGGGTGAACTGCCTGCTGCGAAACTCCGGTAAAAAAGTGTCAAGCGCGCTGGTAATCGTCGCTTCGAGATCGACCTCACTGAGCGTCAGCGTATAGCCGGCGCCGCCGGAGGAACTCACGACCCGCAGGTCCTCAATTAAATTAGTCAGGCCTTCCGTTTGTCTCAGCAGGTTTCTGAATAGCGCGGGCTCTGGCTCAAATACCCCTTCTACCAGCCCCTGAAGCCTTCCGCGCAGAATAGTGACGGGGGTTCTGAGTTCGTGAGCGATGGCCGCGTTCCACAGGTTCCTCTGAACGTCGAGGGTCTGCAGTTTTTCCGCCATTTCATTGAAATCATTAACAAGATTATTAATCTCGCCCAGCTGAGAGCTGGTGCCGGACGCTCGCGCGCCAAGATTGCCCTGCGAAATTTGTTTCAGGCTCTGGGCGACGGCATTTAGCGGCGTCAATATTCTGGCAGAGAGTTTAACGGTAAAAAACAGCGATACCACCAGACTGGTGACTGAAGCTATCATGATCCACATCCAGTCCAGTAAGGTCATATCATCTTCGTTCCCGGAGACGGCGCCTCCCGGCAGGTAGTCAATCAAGAAGCTATAAAATAGATAAGAGCCCACCACGGCGATAGCGATAATAATGAAGGTTAACGACAGCATATAGGTCAATATCTGACGGCTCAGAATCGTTTCTTTGTTCATTTTTTCTCACCTAACCGATAGCCCACTCCTCTGATGCTCTCCGGGATGCCTTTGAGCCCCGCGTGTTCAAGCTTTTTCCGCAGCTTACTCATATGGCTATCAACGGTTCGATCAAGTGAATCCCCCTCGGGCAGGCAGGCATCCAGTAACTCTTCACGTGAGCACACCTTTCGCGGACTGCGCGCCAGGTAGGTCAAAAGCTTAAATTCGGTGGTGGTCAACACCGGGTTGACAATCTTATTCTCGACGGTAATTTCCACGTAAAATTCATCGGGATAAATTGTCAGAAAGGGCAGTCTTAATGGCCTTGAATTGGCGACTTCGGCATTCGGCCGGGTTCTGCGGAGTACCGCTTCCACTCTGGCGATCACCTCGGAGGGATTAAACGGTTTTATCACGTAGTCATCTGCGCCGAGCCTCAGTCCCATCAGTTTATCGACATCCTGGTCAAGCGCGGTCACCATGATAACCGGCACGTTAGTCTCTTTGCGTAAGGTCATCAGCACGTTCCAGCCATCATAAACGGGTAGATGGATATCCAGTAACACGAGGTCCGGTTTATGCAGACGGGTAAGATTGATCGCCTGCTCGCCGTCCTCCGCCCGACAGGTTTTCATTCCCGCCCGATGTAAATAGCCTGTCAGAATAGCGGCAATTTCATCGTCATCCTCGGCGATAATTATCAGATTGCTTTTGTTCATTTTAGTTTCCACATTACCGATAATAGATTTTATTTTATCTTAAAAAGATTTTACGCCGTACATTTTTTAAACGCTCCACAACCTAATCTCAGGCACCTGCCGCGGATGGATATTTTTCCTGTTAAAAGCAATGTGACAAGCCAGGAGTTAAAAAGTTGCACACGCCGCACTTTTTCCTGCCGATATAAAACACGCGGAAGACGCCTCCATACTGGCTACACAATCACGAAATAAACAATCAACATACCGCTGCGATAATCTTTAATCGAGGAAGAAAAGTGAAAGCGTGAGTGTGATACGCACGCCTGAGAATTCAGCTCGCCAGGCAACTGATGTGGGCCCCTGTCAGAGAAAAATTATGGAAAGCTTAAGCAATATTCGTCGTGAAAAAGTTCTCGCTGCCTTTATATTTTCCCTGACAGCATGGGCGTTACTTTATTTATGGTTATACCTGGTGCATACCATTGATGAAAAGGTAGCGTCCACGACGCTGTCATCGCCATTGGTCCATGCCAGTATCACCTCCGCAGTCCTGGCGTTTATATTACAAAAGAAACCGGGCGCGTTAAGAGAGTTAGCGATTATCGTCTTCTGGCTGGTATTAATATTCATCTATAGCATTATAGTATTTAATATACTTTTGAACACCGTACCCGGCATATATGATATTGTCTTTTATTATGAGTGCTTTTTGCTGATCGTTTTCTGCGGTTCTCCGGTGTATTTATTGATGCGGATGATTTGATTTTACGCCATGAGAAAGATAGCCCTCTTTAGCCAGGTCGGCAGCCGCGTTCATAAAATTAACCGGGAATATGCATACACACTCCCTCCATAAATCGGCCATCGGCGGTCAACATCGCGCATTTAGACTTAGCCACTTCCTCCTCGACCTCGTTCTGGCCGGATGGCGATATATGCCATTCGCCAGGAGACAATTGCTCGAACGTTGCCGCCCGGATGACGCTATCGCACGAGTTTACCGGAGGATAGGCCCCGGGAAACCGAGCGGTCATCCTGAATTTATTGACCTTTTTGTTTGTTGACTGGATGTCTATCTGATGCCGCACTTTTTTATTGAACGTCCTATTTTCGCCTGGGTGGTCGCGCTGTTTATCGTGCTGACGGGAATATTGTCCATTCCACGCCTGCCGGTTGCACAATATCCTGCCGTCGCACCGCCGGGCATTATTATTTCGCTCAGCTATCCGGGGGCCAGCCCGGATGTGATGAATACGTCTGTTGTTTCACTTATCGAGCGCGAGATTTCTGGCGTGGATAATTTGCTTTATTTTGAATCCTCCAGTGATACCACCGGCATGGCTTCCATTACGGTAACCTTCAGGCCGGGAACGGACGTTAAGCTCGCGCAGATGGATCTGCAAAACCAGATTAAAATCGTCGAGCCGCGTTTACCGCAGGCGGTAAGGCAAAATGGCATAACGGTTGAGGCGGCAAACTCCGGCTTTCTGATGATGGTGGGGTTAAAATCCCCAACGGGAGAGTATCAGGAAGCTGATTTAAGCGACTATTTTGCCCGCAATGTGATCGATGAGCTGCGCCGCGTCCCTGGCGTTGGCAAAGTCCAGCTCTTCGGCGGGGAAAAAGCGCTGCGTATCTGGCTGGATCCTATAAAGCTCCATGGTTACGGGCTTTCCGTCACGGACGTCGTGACCGCTGTCGGCCAGCAAAACGTGATTGTTTCTCCCGGCAGAACGGGAGATGAACCAACGACGCCGCAGCAGGCCGTCACTTATCCGATAACCGTTAAAGGTCAGCTCTCATCCGTTGAGGCGTTTCGCAACATTACCTTAAAATCTGAGGTGACTGGCGCACGGCTAAAGTTGGCTGATATTGCGCGCGTGGAGTCCGGGTTACAAAGCTATGCGTTTGGCATACGGGAAAACGGCGTTCCCGCCACGGCTGCCGCTATTCAGCTCTCTCCCGGCGCAAACGCGATCGGCACAGCATCGGGGGTCCGCGCGCGGCTCGCGGAGCTTTCAGGCGTGCTTCCTGAAGCAATGGCGTTCACGGTTCCGTTTGATACCGCCCCCTTTGTGAAGCTTTCTATTTTGAAGGTGGTGGAAACCTTTGCCGAAGCAATGGTGCTGGTGTTTCTCGTTATGCTGCTGTTTCTGCACAAAATCCGCTGCACGTTTATCCCAGCAATCGTAGCCCCGGTGGCGCTACTGGGCACCTTAACGGTGATGCTGCTTAGCGGCTATTCCATCAATATCCTGACCATGTTCGGCATGGTGCTGGCAATCGGCATCATTGTTGATGACGCTATTGTTGTTGTCGAGAACGTTGAGCGCCTCATGGAAGAAAAGGGGCTCTCCCCGAAGCAGGCCACGCGGGAAGCGATGAGTGAAATCACCCCGGCCATTATGGGTATTACGCTTGTGCTGACTGCGGTATTTATTCCCATGGGTTTTGCCGACGGGTCGGTAGGGATTATTTACCGGCAATTCTGTATTTCTATGGCGGTATCCATTTTATTATCGGCATTCCTGGCGCTGACGCTCACCCCTGCCCTTTGCGCTACGTTACTTCGGCCGCATCAGCCTGACCGGAGCAAAGGTGGTAGGTTTTCCGCGTGGTTTAACGCCCGTTTTCATCGCCTTGCCTCATTTTACGCCTCCGGGCTCGGGTTTGTTCTGAAACGGACCGGACGCATGATGCTGCTGTATACCGCGCTCTGTCTCGCGCTGTATGCCGGTCTATCCTCATTACCTTCGTCATTTTTACCGGATGAAGATCAGGGTTACTTTATGTCGTCGATTCAGCTCCCTTCCGACGCCACGATGCAGCGTACGCTTAAGGTGGTACAACGATTTGAAGATGAAATTGCCGCGCGGCAGGCCGTTGAAAGCAACATCATGATCCTGGGATTTGGGTTTTCAGGCTCAGGGCAGAACTCTGCCATGGCTTTCACAACCTTGAAGGACTGGAAAAATCGCGAGGGCGCGACCGCCCAGGGTGAAGCAGAGTATATTCAAAGCAGTATGGAAAGTGTTCCCGATGCCGTCACGATGAGCCTGCTCCCTCCGGCTATCTCAGACATGGGGACCTCATCCGGGTTTACCTGGTATTTGCAGGACCGTGGCGGCAAGGGCTATCCGGCCCTTAAAAAGGCAGCGGATGAGCTGGTAAAGCGTGCGAACCAGAGTCACCTGTTGAACGATGTCTATATTGATGGGCTCCCTGAAGGGAGCAGCCTGACGCTTAACGTCGACAGGGAAAAAGCGGAAGCGATGGGCGTATCCTTTGATGAGATTAACCAAACGATTTCCGTCGCAACGGGCTCCAGTTACGTCAATGACTATACCAATAATGGCCGGGTTCAACAGGTAATCATTCAGGCGGATGCGCCCTACCGCATGCAACCAGAGCAGTTATTGACGCTGTCGGTGAAGAACCGCTCGGGACAGATGCTTCCTTTGGCGACGTTTGTGACGCTCTCCTGGAACGTTGCCCCGCAGCAGCTCAATCGCTATCAGGGATATCCGGCCATCCGTATTAGCGGAAGCGCCGCCGCGGGCGAGTCCACGGGTAGCGCGATAATGGCGATGGAGAAGCTGGCGGACCAGTTGCCGACGGGTTTCGCCGGAGAATGGGCGGGGAGTTCGTTACAGGAAAAGCAGTCCGCGTCACAGCTGCCGGGGCTGATAATACTCTCGGTGCTGGTCGTATTTATGGTGCTGGCCGCACTCTATGAAAGCTGGTCGATTCCCTTCGCGGTAATGCTTGTGGTTCCTCTCGGCCTGCTCGGCGCGGTTGCGGCCGTGACGGTGGCGAATATGACCAACGATGTCTTTTTTAAAGTGGGCCTGATAACCCTGATTGGACTTTCCGCTAAAAATGCGATTCTGATTGTGGAATTTGCCAGACAACTGATGAGCCAGGGAATGAACGTGATGGATGCAACATTACTCGCCTCAACGCAGCGCTTACGCCCAATACTCATGACCTCGCTGGCATTTACATTAGGCGTCGTACCGCTGATGCTGGCCAGCGGGGCGAGCGACACGACCCAGCATGCCCTGGGAACGGGCGTCTTCGGGGGCATGATAAGCGCAACGGTGCTGGCTATCTTCTTTGTCCCCGTCTTTTTCGTCATGATTACGCGGTGCATTAAACAACGACGGAAAGGGGAAAACACCCCGCGCCATATTAAATAGCACGAGGTGGGTACGAGCACTGCTGAAACGACAAGACCAGTTTTACGCTGCGTTAAGGGAAAGGATGTCGCCGCGCTTTAGACTCGCTTGCCTCACTCGTTCGGCGACCTGGTCGTTATCCATTATCTATTAGCCGGCCGCTAAAAAGCGGCTGGCTAATGGCGCACGCTTTTCATTGCATCCTGCCTGCCCGGATTGCACGGCTCTTTTGTGCCCGGGAGATAAAATTTTCCGGACGAGTCAGGCTGCGTTCCGCCCGGGCACCCATCGCGTCCAGACGCGGTCGCGCTGCCATCAGAGCCATTCCCCCCATCCGAGTTATTCCCATTCCCCCCGTCGCCGCCATTCCCGCCGTTAGCGGCATAGGCTGAGCATGCGCACAGCATGAAGAAACATACTAAAAAGCGTCTGATCATCACCATCCCCTGTCATCGGATTTAAATAGTGCCTGAAAGCCGATGAATTGTACGCGCTTCCAGAATCCGTTGAACGCATTTCTGCCGCATAGCCGGATAAGAAAAACCGTACGCAACGCGACTGTCGTTGCGCTCAGGGACAGGACATGGAATAAGGGAGGAATAATCCTGGGACAGGCCGTTGTGATATCGCCAGCACGGCTTTCGCTATCGCGGGCGTAACGCTATAAATCGTTATTTATCGCACAGTATGACATGAGTGGCGGCAGGGCCTTTGTCATCTCTATGGAGGATGGCATATTCAACTTTCTGGCCTTCAAACAGGGTATTAAAATTATCACCACGCAGCGCCGAGCAATGGACCGAGATATCTTTACCGCCATCGAGAGGTGAAATGAAACCAAATCCCTTCGACTCATTATACCACTTGACCAGACCTTTAATTCTTGAGGACATACTGACTCCAGTTGCGCATCAGGTAATTGACAGAAAACGTGTCGGATTAAACGTATGGACTCAAAAGAAAGGGGGTATCAGCGATAGCGCCTGGTAATGAGAACGGGCCGGTAAAATTTTTAAGTGCATGCGTTTTTTCGGATTAATAATTTCATTAAGGCATGAATACCATTAATAAGCAACTGAAATTTTAGCCGTCCAGATACCCCGATGGGGATAAATAATGAGAAGCGGTCTTAAATTTATCGCGCTGCGACGGGTGATATGGCTTCACCGCCGGGTGAGCCTGTTCGGAAAAATAAAAAAACCATTCTCTGCAGATTCATCCACGTTACCGTAACCAAAAATCGAGTTAACCCAATGAAATACTTAAATTTATTATCATTACGCCATCAACAAGGCGCTGGTGAATCATTCCCCCTCTTCCCGTATCACTCTCCGCCCCGGCAATATCAATTGAAATAAGTCTTGCTATCCGCGGTGAAGTATGTGACTAATGATTGGTCGGTTAAGTACACAGACATAATAAAGCGGTTCAGTAAAGCAGTCCTCATCTCAAGTGTTATCCGTTGATAATTCTTCCTTTTGAGTCTCCTTATCGTTATTAATTAGATTCTGTGCGAAACCTTTTCGCCGTAAGGCTCAGATATGTTGAGGTATTATCAATGTCTAATAAAATGACTGGTTTAGTAAAATGGTTTAATGAGTCGAAAGGTTTTGGTTTCATCACCCCGGACAACGGTAGCAAAGATGTGTTTGTACATTTTTCCGCTATCCAGGGCGGCGGTTTTAAAACCCTGAACGAAGGCCAGAAAGTCGAATTCACCATTGAAGATGGCCAGAAAGGCCCTTCTGCCGGTAACGTCTTCGCCATCTAAGCTGCGCTTTATTCGCTGGCGGTAGATTTCAGCTTCGCTACCGATGATGGAATCGCGCCAGTTAAAAAACCCTGACATCATGTCGGGGTTTTTTCGTTATATCGCGAGCCGCCGGGTAATAAAAAAACAAGGCTGG
>NZ_ALNJ01000014.1:0-80834 GCF_000293135.1 Klebsiella sp. OBRC7
CGCCAGTTTCAACAGCGCTACCCGCAAACCCAGGTCAGGCTGACCGAAGTGCTGGAAAACGTTGAGGAAGAGCATCCGGCCCGCAGCGAGGCGGACGTGATGGTGCTGACCCGCCGTCAGGATATTACCGGCCGCGGCGAATGGCTGATGAACATTGATTTTGTCGCCGTCGCCCATCGCGATCATCCACTTTCCGCGCTGACGGGGCCGCTGGACGACAGCGCGCTGGCCCCCTGGCCGCTGGTGCGCATCGCCGACCGCAGCAACGATCCGCAATCTTCCCGCGATGCATGGACGTTTTCCACTATTGATGCCGCCATCGATGCGGTGCTGTATCAGGTCGGGTTTGGCTGGCTGCCGGAAGAGCGCATTGGCCCGCAGCTTCAAGAGGGGGTACTGAAGGCGCTACCGTTAGGACACGGCGCGCGGCGGGCTACGCCGCTTCACCTGATCGTGAAGCGTGATTTAACGCCCATTGATGAGCAGGTCGCCACGCTGTTGGATCTGTTCAGAGCGCCCTGATGGGTTTGTTTACCCGGCTCGCGCTGCGCTTAGCCGGGCTGCAGGCGGGTTAGTAGACTCATACAGCCAAAACAGATATACCGTTTTCTTATACTTTCAGGCCCGTTATTGATCCAGCTTACGCCGAAAGTATGATGAATCTTTAAAATCGTCATACTTTCCTGTCGCTGAGAAAAAGCCTTGTCTATTATCCGCACCACCCTGCTGGCGCTATTCGCCTGCGCCCCGTTGCTGGCCTGCGCCGCGTCCAATGAAATCACCACCGCCTGGCCGGTCAACGTGGGGCCGCTCAACCCGCACCTCTATACGCCCAACCAGATGTACGCCCAGAGCATGGTCTATGAGCCGCTGGTAAAGTATCAGGCGGATGGCTCGGTAAAACCCTGGCTGGCAAAAAGCTGGACCCACTCGGCGGACGGCAAAGTCTGGACCTTCACCCTGCGCGATGACGTGACATTTTCCAACGGCGAAGCGTTTGACGCCCATGCCGCCGCGGAGAACTTCCGCGTGGTGCTCGATAACCGCCAGCGCCACGCCTGGCTGGAGCTGGTCAATCAGATCGTCGAGGTCAACGCGCTCGACAAAAACCAGCTGCAAATCACCCTGAAAAGCGCCTATTACCCGTTCTTACAGGAGCTGGCGCTGCCGCGCCCTTTCCGCTTTATCGCCCCGTCGCAGTTCAAAGACAATGAGACCCTGCACGGCATTAAAGCGCCGATTGGCACCGGTCCGTGGGTGCTGAAGGAAACAAAACTCAATCAGTACAATGTACTGGTGCGTAACGAGCGCTACTGGGGCGAAAAGCCGCAGATTGAAAAGATTACCGTCAAGGTGATCCCGGACCCGACGACCCGCGCGGTGGCCTTTGAAACCGGCGATATTGACCTGCTCTACGGCAACGAAGGGCTGCTGCCGCTCGACACCTTCGACCGCTTCAGCCACAACCCGGCCTACCGAACCCAGCTTTCCCAGCCGATAGAGACGGTGATGCTGGCGCTGAATTCCGCCAAAGCCCCCACCAACGAGCTAGCGGTGCGCGAAGCGCTGAACTTTGCGGTGAATAAAAAATCGCTGATTGATAACGCCCTGTACGGCACTCAGCAGGTTGCCGATACGCTGTTCGCCCCCACCGTGCCCTATGCCGATATTGGCCTGACGCCGCGCCGGTACGATCCGCAGCAGGCGAAGGCGCTGCTGGAAAACGCCGGCTGGGTCCTGCCTGCGGGTAAGGATATTCGCGAGAAAAACGGCCTGCCGCTGCGCGTTGAGCTGTCGTTTATCGGTACCGACGCGCTGAGCAAATCAATGGCGGAAATCATTCAGGCCGATATGCGCCAGGTTGGCGTGGACGTGGCGCTGGTCGGCGAGGAAGAGAGCAGTATTTATGCCCGCCAGCGCGATGGTCGCTTCGGCATGATTTTCAACCGTACCTGGGGCGCACCCTACGATCCGCACGCCTTTATGAGTTCGATGCGCGTACCGTCGCACGCCGATTTTCAGGCGCAGCAGGGATTAGCCGACAAACCGATTATTGATAAAGAAATCGGCGAGGTGCTGAAAACCACCGACGAAACGCAGCGTCAGGCGCTGTACAAAGAGCTGCTGACCCGTCTGCACAACGATGCGGTCTATCTGCCCATCAGCTACGTCTCGATGATGGTGGTCGCCAGACCGGAGCTGGGGGCGATTCCCTACGCGCCGATCGCGTCTGAAATTCCGTTTGAACAGATTAAGCCGGTGAAACCCTGATGTTACGTTACGCGCTGCGGCGGGTCGCGCTGCTGATCCCGATGATCTTCGCCGCCTCGGTGATTATCTTTTTAATGCTGCGCCTGGGCACCGGTGACCCGGCGCTGGACTATTTGCGTCTGTCAAACCTGCCGCCGACGCCGGAGATGGTGGCCTCAACACGCGCGATGCTGGGGCTGGAGCGGCCGCTTATCGTCCAGTACGGCAGCTGGCTGTGGCAGGCGCTGCATCTGGATTTTGGCGTTTCGTTCGCCACCCAGCGTCCGGTGCTGGATGACATGCTGAGCTTTCTGCCCGCCACGCTGCAACTGGCCGGCGCCGCGCTGGTGCTGATCCTCCTCACCTCCGTGCCGC
Organism: Klebsiella sp. OBRC7; assembly: GCF_000293135.1. Taxonomy (NCBI): domain Bacteria; kingdom Pseudomonadati; phylum Pseudomonadota; class Gammaproteobacteria; order Enterobacterales; family Enterobacteriaceae; genus Klebsiella; species Klebsiella sp. OBRC7. The sequence goes on from NZ_ALNJ01000014.1 coordinate 2,626, forward strand.
TGGGCATCTGGGCGGCGCGGCACCGCGACCGCCTGCCGGATTTTATTGTGCGGATCATCGCTTTTCTCGGCGTGTCGATGCCCAACTTCTGGCTGGCTTTCCTGCTGGTGATGTTCTTTTCGGTTTATCTGCAATGGCTGCCGGCGATGGGCTATGGCGGCTGGCAGCATATCATTCTGCCGGCGGTGTCGATCGCCTTTATGTCGCTGGCGATCAACGCCCGCCTGCTGCGCGCCAGCATGCTGGAAGTCGCCGGGCAGCGTCACGTAACCTGGGCCAGACTGCGCGGCCTGAACGACAGGCAAACCGAGCACCGCCATATTCTGCGCAACGCCTCGCTGCCGATGATTACCGCCGTGGGGATGCATATCGGCGAGCTGATTGGCGGCACGATGATTATCGAGAATATCTTTGCCTGGCCCGGCGTGGGCCGCTACGCCGTCTCGGCGATTTTTAATCGCGATTATCCGGTGATTCAGTGTTTCACCCTGATGATGGTGATCGTTTTTGTGGTCTGTAACCTGATGGTTGATCTGCTGAACGCCGCGCTGGACCCGCGCATTCGCCGCCATGAAGGAGCGCGCTCGTGAACTTTTTCCTCTCTTCACGCGGGTCCGTCCGCATTTCTTTGCTTATCATCGCCCTGCTGGCGGTCGTTGCGCTCACCAGCCAGTGGTGGCTGCCGTACGATCCGCAGGCGATCGATCTGCCTTCGCGCCTGCTGCCGCCCGGCAGCCAGCACTGGCTCGGTACCGATCATCTGGGGCGCGATATCTTCTCGCGTCTGCTGGCAGCGACCCGCGTATCGCTTGGCTCGGTGATGGCCTGCCTGCTGCTGGTGCTGGCGCTGGGACTCCTTGTCGGGGGATGCGCCGGGCTTATCGGCGGCCGCGTCGATCAGGCCACCATGCGCGTCGCGGATCTGTTTATGACCTTCCCGACCTCAATCCTCTCTTTCTTTATGGTGGGGGTAATGGGAACCGGGCTGACCAACGTAATTATCGCCATCGCCCTGTCGCACTGGGCGTGGTATGCGCGGATGGTGCGCAGCCTGACAATCTCCCTGCGCCAGCGCGAATTTGTGCTCGCCGCGCGGCTTTCCGGCGCGGGACACATGCGGGTATTCGTCGACCATCTGGCCGGCGCGGTCATTCCGTCGCTGCTGGTACTGGCGACCCTGGATATCGGGCATATGATGCTGCACGTCGCCGGGATGTCGTTTCTCGGCCTCGGCGTCACCGCGCCAACCGCCGAGTGGGGGGTGATGATTAACGACGCCCGCCAGTATATCTGGACCCAGCCGCTGCAAATGTTCTGGCCGGGACTGGCGCTGTTTATTACCGTCATGGCCTTCAACATGGTGGGCGACGCGCTGCGCGATCGCCTGGATCCTCATCTGATCGCGGAGCACGCCCACTAATGCCGCAACAAATTACACTGCAAAACATCGTCTTACAGGCCGAGCGTCCGCTGGTGCACGGCGTATCATTGACGCTCAAACGCGGGCGCGTGCTGGCGCTGGTTGGCGGCAGCGGCAGCGGAAAATCGCTAACCTGCGCGGCGGCGCTGGGCATTTTGCCTCCCGGCGTACGGCAAACGGCGGGGATGATCCTCGCCGACGGCCAGCCGGTTTCCCCCGGCGAGCTGCGCGGCAGCAAAATCGCCACCATTATGCAGAACCCGCGCAGCGCCTTTAATCCGCTGCACACCATGGCGACCCACGCGCGGGAAACCTGCCGGGCATTGGGTAAACCCGCAGACGACGCCACGCTTACGGCGGTACTGGCAGCCGTTGGGCTGGAGGAGGCGCAGCGCGTCCTGAAGCTTTATCCGTTCGAGATGAGCGGCGGCATGCTGCAGCGGATGATGATTGCCATGGCGCTGCTGTGCGAGGCGCCGTTTATCATTGCCGATGAACCCACCACCGATCTGGACGCCGTGGCCCAGGCGCGCATTCTCGATCTACTGGCAGGTGTTATGCAAAACCGCGGGCCCGGGATGCTACTGGTCACCCACGATATGGGCGTCGTGGCGCGGCTGGCGGACGATGTGGCGGTAATGGATAACGGCTGCATTGTAGAACAGGGCGATGTTGACTCTCTGTTTCGCGCCCCGCAGCACAGCGTCACCCGCAGCCTGGTGGCGGCGCATCTCGCCCTTTATGGTCTGGAGCTGGCCTGATGACATTACTGAGCGTATCCACGATTACCCATCAATATACCGATTTAAAGGTGCTAAAAGAGGTCTCTTTGGCGCTGAAAAGCGGTGAAACCGTGGCCCTGCTGGGACGCAGCGGCTGCGGGAAAAGCACCCTGGCGCGCCTGCTTGTTGGCCTGGAATCGCCCACGCAGGGCAGCGTCTGCTGGCGGGGAGAACCACTCTCCCGGCTCAATCGCGCTAAGCAAAAGGCGTTCCGGCGGGATATTCAGATGGTATTCCAGGACGCCATCAGCGCGGTGAATCCGCGTAAAACGGTACGCGAAATTTTGCGTGAACCCATGCGACATCTGCTGTCATTGACGAAAGCGGAACAGCTGGCGCGGGCAAGCGACATGCTCAGGGCGGTGGATCTCGATGATAGCGTGCTTGATAAGCGCCCCCCGCAGCTGAGCGGCGGACAGCTGCAGCGCGTCTGCCTGGCGCGAGCGCTGTCGGTTGAGCCGCAGCTGCTGATCCTTGATGAGGCGGTGTCTAACCTCGACCTGGTGCTCCAGGCGGGCGTCATTGGTCTGCTCAAAAAGCTCCAGCGACAGTTTGGCACCGCCTGTCTGTTTATCACCCACGACTTACGTCTGGTGGAGCGTTTTTGCCAGCGGGTGATGGTGATGGATGAGGGGCAAATCGTTGAGACGCAGGTCGTGGGCGACAAATTAACGTTTTCTTCCCACGCCGGTCGCGTGTTACAAAATGCGGTACTTCCCGCCTTTCCCGTGCGCCGTAATAAGGTTTAAAACAGATGCAACGTATCACGATTACGCTTGATGACGATTTACTCGACACGCTGGATAGCCTGAGCCAGCGCCGCGGCTATCATAATCGCTCCGAAGCCATCCGCGATATTCTGCGCGGCGCGCTGGCCCAGGAAAGCGCTCAGGAGTACGGCACCCAGGGCTTCGCGGTACTCTCCTATGTTTATGAACATGAGAAGCGCGATTTAGCCAGCCGTTTAGTCTCCACCCAGCATCACCACCACGATCTCTCCGTCGCCACCCTTCACGTACATATCAACCATGACGACTGCCTGGAAATCGCCGTGCTGAAAGGCGATATGGGCGACGTTCAGCATTTTGCCGATGACGTTATCGCCCAGCGCGGCGTGCGCCACGGCCATTTGCAGTGTTTGCCAACGGAGAAGGTGTCACCCCACTCATAAACTGCGCGCGGCAATAAACGGCTTTTTAACTCGCGAGCGGAGCTAACGCTATCATGCTGGCTCGTTGGCCCATGCGCCTCGTAGCGGTTTTTCTCAACCATTAATAAACGACATGAATTATACGTTTGGTTAATTATTTCACTTCGCTAATAATCACGTCTCATTTAACGATCTCGTTATGGCGAGGCTCCTGCATAAACATAAGTTACCGCCCTGTTGGTATCGAGAGAGACCACTCAGGGAAATACAGGCTTCCATCGAATCAAGGTGTTGCCAAGGTAACTTCTGACGGCGTTCATGCCGGGCAGATACGTTGTGCAGTGCTAAAACCAGGACGTAGGGATCTGCCTGTGCTCATCCTGTCTTGTTCGCCCCTATGAGTGATTTTTTATAGGGAATTACACCATGTCTTCCATTCAACTGTGCGCCGCACATCAGGCTACCGCAGCGTTCGACGGCGACGCGATCGCCCAGTACATGCGTACCGATTTCATTACCCTGCCGGAACATTTCAGCGTTCATGAAGCGCGTGAGCTGTTCGTTTCTCAGCTGGCCAGCGATGAGATCCCCGGCCAGGTTTTTGTCGTCGCCGGGAAAAAACTGCGCGGCAGTTTATCGATTAAAAAGCTGCTGCAGGAGAGCGATACCGCCCAGTCCATTCGTTATTTAATGGATAGCTGCCTGTTTCGCGTCAGGCCTGACGACCCGCGGCCGCAGGTGGTCGCCGAACTGGCAGAGCGCGGGCTCGACCTCGTGCCGGTGGTCGAAAAAGGCGAGCTGGTTGGCTGCCTGATGGAAAAAGAGATCGCGCATCTGCTGGAAGATGACGTGACCGAGGATGCTCAGCGCCAGGGGGCGACGCTGCCGCTGGAAAAGCCCTACCTGGAAACCAGCCCGTGGGCGCTGTGGAAAAAACGTTCGGTATGGCTGCTGCTGCTCTTTGTCGCCGAAGCCTATACCAGCAGCGTGTTGCAGCATTTTGAGGAAGCGCTGGAGTCGGCGATTGCGCTGGCCTTTTTCATTCCGCTGTTGATTGGTACCGGCGGCAATAGCGGGACGCAGATCACCTCCACTCTCGTGCGTTCCATGGCGCTCGGGGAAGTGCGGCTGCGCGATATGGGGCGCGTGATCCGTAAAGAGGTCTCAACCTCGCTGCTGATCGCCATGACGCTCGGTCTGGCGGGCTGCCTGCGCGCCTGGATGATGGGCATCGGCATGGAGATCACCCTGATCGTCAGCCTGACGCTGGTTTGTATTACCCTGTGGAGCGCGGTGGTGTCGTCGGTGATCCCCCTGACGCTCAAACGCGTCGGTATCGACCCGGCGGTAGTTTCAGCGCCGTTTATCGCCACCCTTATCGATGGTACCGGACTGATTATCTACTTCAAAATCGCCCAGTATTTTCTCGGGCTGAACTGATTATCTTGCCCGGCGGGAAGGATTTGCCGGGCTGTTTTATTCCTGCCCGAATATCCGCAATCGCATTAAGCAATCTCAGTAACTCTGGGGCAAGTCGATAAAACGCGTGCCCTTTTTCCGTTAAGATAACTTTTCTGATATTCCTGCCGCGCTTAATAAGATTGAAACCCAGCGCATTTTCAAGCGCACAAATGCTGGTTGTTATCGAAGAGGGTTCAATACTTAGCCGCTGAGATACGCAATGAATATTCCCCTCCTGAACCATAAGCATGAATATCTCCAGCTGTAGTTTATTCACTGGCAATAATTCCCCTTGAGAAAACGTCACCCTGACGTTTTAAGTTGTCCGCTGAACAATGTCAATGGATACAAACAAACCTTTATTTTGCATCAACAACAGAAAATGTGAGGCGAATAGCCGCCTCATTTAATTTTGCATTTCAACCATTTCAAAATTAAATACCCCGACCCACAGCACTATCTTAATATGCGAAGAGCATCACTCAGCCGCAAAAACAAAAATAAAAAAACTGCACATTTATCATGTAGTTGAAAATTAAATTCGCACAATATTAATTTATGGCACACCCCATGCAGTTACCTCCACGTAATCAACACTGGAGATAGTTAAATGACCTACAAAATTTTACTCCCGCAGGAAATCATGGCGGAAGGAAGAGAATATCTGGAAAGCCGCGGTTATCAGCTGATTAACGGCTCAGGGATGGAAGAAGAAGATATCATTCGCGACATCGTCGATTGCGACGGTATTATCGTACGCCTTTCAAAAATGTCCGATCGCGTATTTGAGGCGGCTAAAAAGCTGAAAGTCGTTGCACGACATGGTGCTGGTTACGATACGGTCGATCTGGAGTCCGCTAAACGTCATGGCGTCGTCGTATTAAATGCGCCGATTGCTAATAGCATGTCCGTTGCCGAACTGGCCATATTTTATATGCTGCACTGCTCGCGTAATTTCAAGCTGGTACAGGAAAAGATGCTTGAAGATTATTACTGGGCAAAACTGCGCACGCCAAAAGTGGAGCTGGATGGTAAAACGCTGGGCCTGATTGGCGTGGGAAATATCGGTTCACGCGTGGCAATAAAAGCGCTGCATGGCTTTAATATGAAAGTTATCGCCTACGATCCGTATAAAACTCAGCAGCAGATCCCCGAAGGCGTAGAGCTTACCGACGATTTTGACCGGATTTTCAAAGAGAGCGACTTTGTTTCTCTGCACTGCCCAACAACCGCGGAAACCACTGATTTTGTCGGTGAGAAACAGTTTTCCATGATGAAGCCCACCGCCTACTTCATTAATACCGCACGCGGAAAGCTGGTCGATGAAAAAGCGCTCTATCACGCCTTGAGCACCCACGCTATCGCCGGGGCGGGCGTGGATGTTTTAAAGAAAGAGCCGTTTGATGCCAACGACCCGATTTTCTCGCTAAGCAATATCGTGATTGCCCCGCATATTGGCGCCGCCACCATTGAAGCGACCGACAGAGCCTCGCTCCATTCCGCGATTGGCATTGATGAAGTCTTATCCGGTAAGAAACCGTCCTGGCCGGTCCCGGGTTTTTAAGGAGAAAAAAATGACTATTGGTAACCGTATTTTTTTAAAGCGTCCGACCAGCAGCGTCGATCTTCTTAAAGAATTTGAACAGCTCCCGGCGGCGAATATCGCTGACACCATGAACCGCATTGCCGTACTGGGTAACGGCATTAAACGTATTTCTTCGCCGAAAAAACCGATTATGGCGGGCTTCGCTATCACCGTGAAAGTCCGCGCGGGCGATAACCTGATGCTGCACGCCGCGCTGGATATGGCGGGTGAGAACGATGTGATTGTCGTCTCCAACGAAGGCGACCGCTCACGAGCGTTGATGGGCGAGATCATGGTGGCCTATGCCCACTGCATGAAGAAAGTCGCCGGTATCGTGCTGGATGGACCTATCCGCGATATCGATGCGCTGTCGGTTCTCGATTTTCCGCTGTTCGCCACCGGCTCCAACCCCGCGGGCCCGTTTAAACAAGGTCCGGGAGAGGTGAACACGCCGATCGCCGTTGGCGGCGTCGCGGTTTGTCCAGGCGACCTGATCGTCGGCGACGCGGATGGCGTGATTGTAATCCCCCTCGGCGACGCAGAAGCCGTACTGAATAAAGCCAAAGAGTATGCAAAATTCGATGCCAGCAAAGTAGAGGCCGCCAAAAACGGCACCGCGAATCGCCTTTGGGTCAAAAAATCACTGGATGAGACCGGCGTTGAGTTTATCGACGACGTGTATCGTTAATTTGATTAAATAATATCAGGCCGCGGCGCCCTGACGGGCCGTGGCTTTAAAGCAAAGGTAATAAAAATGCTTTATTTAAAACTCTTGCCCATTATCTTTTTCCCCGTTTTATTTTGGATAATACCGCACCCGGAAGGCGTCTCCGCACCGACCTGGCATATGGTTGGCATCTATCTGGCGATGCTGTGCGGGCTGGTTTTACGCCCGTTTACCGATGCGGTCATTATGCTGATTATTCTCGGGTTTGCCTCTCTGGTTCTCGACCCCGCTCCCCTGTTTGCCGGTTTTGGCAGCCCTATGGTCTGGTTTATTATCAGCGCCTTTATTATTTGCAAAGCGTTTGTTATTACCGGACTGGGTAAACGTATCGCCTATCTGCTGCTAAAACGCTATGGAAAAAATACCCTCACCCTGGGTTATCTGATGATGGTGACGGATACCGTACTGGCCCCGGCAACGGGTTCAAATATGTCCCGTTCGGGAGGCATTACCTATCCCATCTTCAGGAACATCGCCGAAGCGCTGGGCTCGAAGCCCGACGACGGTAGCCGCAAAATCGGCGCCTATCTGACCATCCTGATGTACGTCGTCTCAATGGGAACCTCCAGCCTGTTTCTGACGGGGATGGCGACCAACTCAATTACCGTCTCGCTGGCCAACGAGATCATGAAGGTGAATCTCGAATGGATGACCTGGTTTAAAGCCGCCGTGGTGCCAGCCGGACTGGTGCTGCTGCTCGCGCCGTGGATACTGTATAAAATCTACGCGCCGGAACTGAAAGTTATCGATAACGTCAATGAAATTGCCGAGAAGGGCCTGCGTGAGCTGGGTCCGGTAAAACGTGAAGAGAAGCTGCTGATCGTGTTCTTTGTCCTGGGCGTGCTCGGCTGGATGACGGGTTCCATCACCGGCATCGCCTTTATTCCCGTCGGCCTGGCGTTCCTCGCCTGCCTGCTGCTTTTCGGCGTGCTGAGCTGGAATGACGTGGTGAGCGAAAAATCGGCCTGGCAGACCTTCGTCTGGTATGGCGCGTTTTATGGCTGTGCGGTTGCCCTATCAAAAGGCGGGTTCTACGTCTTTCTGGTGGACGTTATCAAAAACTATCTCGACCTGTCGCATCTCAATGAAATCAGCGCGATTGCCGTGCTGGTCTTTATCAGCCTTGCCGTCCGCTATTTCTTTGTCTCGAACAGCGCGTTCGTCGTCTCTTTCTATCCGGTACTCTTTACCCTGGGAATGACGACCCAGGCGCACCCGATGTACGTGGCGCTTTCTCTGGCTTTCTCCGCAGGCTATGGCGCACTGCTGACGCACTACGGCAACGGCGCTGGCGTATTTACGTTCTCCAGCGGCTACGTCCCGCAAAAAACGTTCTGGATGCTGGGCACCATCATGGTGGTGGTCAACGTATTAATCTTCTTCCTGATCGGTATTCCCTACTGGAAGTTTATCGGCATTTAACAGGAGCAAAAAATGAAACTGGATATTCTGATTAAAAACGGTCTGGTCGCCGATCTCGAAGGTCATGATTATATTAACCGTAATATTGGCGTTATCGGCGATCGCATCGTGGACTTAAATACCGTTGACGATTTGCAGGCGGAAACGGTGATTGATGCCGCGGGTTGTATCGTGCTGCCTGGCTTAATCGACTTCCATGGTCATGTTTTTCATGGCGGGACCGCCATCAGCGTCAACCCTGACATCGTATGCTTACCCAACGGGGTCACCAGCATGGTTGATGCCGGCAGCAGCGGCTGGGTGAATTATCAGCTTTTTCGCAATAGCGTGATTCATCCGGCCATGGTGAAAATCAAAAGCTATTTGAACGTGGTCAACGTCGGGCTTTCCACCCTCGGGGGCGGGCCGACCGGGTATCTGGAAAATACCAATCCGGCGAATTACAACGAGGAGAAAATCGCCCAAACGCTGAATAGCAACAGAGACAATATTCTGGGATTGAAACTACGCTACAGCCAGGATATCGCCAAAGGGAAACAGTACGCCAGCGACCCTCTTCTCTCTACCGTCTCCCTGGCGCGTAAACTGGATACCACGATTTGCGTTCACGTCACGGACTCTCTTCTCTGCGCCGATGAACTGATCCGCTATTTTAATGCCGATGATATTTACGCCCACTGCTTCCACGGTACCGGCCACTCGATTCTTAATGAACAGGGCGAGGTTTATGCGGCAATAAAAGAGGCGCAGACCCGGGGGGTTATCTTCGACTGTTCAAACGGCGTGGCCCACTTTGATTTTCACGTTGCCAGAACCGCCATGGCGCAGGGATTCTATCCGGATATCATTAGTACCGATCTCACCCTGAGAAATAGCTTACGGACGGATAAGGTCTACAGTCTGCTCCACGTCATGTCGAAATATCTCAACATGGGAATGTCCTTCTTCGATATCCTGCGCGCGGTAACCGCTACGCCGGCGCGCTTAATGAAAATGCAGGGACAAATTGGTACCCTGGCGCCCGGTGCTTGTGCTGATATTTCCATTGTTAAGCTGCGAAAAGAGAAGATTGTTTTTGAAGATACTCAGGGCGTTAAAATTGAAGGGGACCGTTACATTGATAACTGCGCAACTCTGTGTAATGGTCAAATCGTCTATCGCCGCCTGCGCTTCTAATCGCTAATTATGAAGCCTTACGTCTACATCGGCGTAGGGCTTTTATTCTGAATCACACATAATATGACTTCCCTCATTGATTCTCCTCGGTCTCATCATATACTGAGGCTTGCCTACTCTGATGCCTGCGAGAATAATGCATGAATAATAATGAAATTGTTATCTTTTCAGTTTCCAGGACAATAACCCAAAGAATTATGAATGTCCTTATTGAAAGAAAGCTCGACATCCCCGTCTATGAATTTCGTTATTCAGATGTTCTCGACAAAGCCCATGAGATGATTCAATCCGGCACTAAGATAATTATTAGCCGGGGCGGTACCGCCGCACTCTTGCGTAGTAATATTACTATCCCTGTCGTTGAAATCGCTCATGATTTTCATGGCGTTTATCGTATCCTACAAGAAGCCAACAGCAAATCGCAAAAAATTGCCGCCGTTGGCTTCCCGCAATTTTGTAGCGCCTTGCGCCATTACCAAAACATGACCAATGAAGAGTTTAAAATTTGTCAGGTTTACAACCATCACGATATTGAAAATGTTATAAAAAATCTTTCAGAGAATAATTATCATACCGTAATCGGCGGCCTGACCGTTGCTGAAATGGCGCAAAAATATAATCTCAATGCTATTATGGGGGATACCGATAACATTTCCATTGAACAGGCCATCAATGAATCTCACAGTTTATTGAAATACATTAATCGAGAAAACAGCAAGCTAATCATGAGCCATTCAGCCTTGAATCAGGCGCGCGAAGGTATTATGTGCATTGATCAACTTGGTGAAATAATAAACATCAATGCCACCGGCGTTGAATTATTTCAATGTCAAGCCGGAGATAAACTATTCAAAAAAGAAGCCTTTAAAGAGATTTATGCCAGCATTATTAATGAATTAGACATCAAAGAGCAGGCTATAGACATTAACGGCGTAACGATTCATATTTCCGTGCGCCATTTTTCAAACCCCAAAATATCATATGCCGTTATTACGGGGTTAAGCCAGGAAAGCTCGCTTTGGCAAAATAGTATCAGCAAAAAAAGTAAGCTCCGCGGTTTTTCCACAACCTGGTCTTTCGACGACATTATTGGCCAGTCTCCGGCGATACGCGATGTCATAAAAAAAGCTAAACTGTGCGCCCGCCACGAACTTCCCATTCATATTTTAGGCGATACCGGCACAGGCAAAGAACTTTTCGCCCAGAGTATTCATAACCATAGCGCCAGAAGCCATAGCCCTTTTATCGCGATTAACTGCGCGGCCATCCCTGAGGGTATTCTGGAAAGCGAACTCTTTGGCTATGCCGACGGCGCATTTACCAGCGCACGTAAGGGCGGAAAACCGGGGGTGTTTGAAATGGCGATGAACGGCACGGTGTTTATCGATGAAATCAGCGAAGCGCCGTTATCGGTACAGGTTAAGCTGCTGCGCGTGTTACAAGAGAAGCAATTCTCTCGTCTCGGGGGCGATACGTTGATCACCGCCGATTTTCGCCTGATCACCGCCAGCAATAAGGATCTGCGCCAGCTCGTCGCCAGCGGTGAGTTCAGGCAGGATCTGTACTATAGAATCAATATTCTTGAGTTGAGCCTACCGGCCTTACGCCAACGACCGGGCGATATCATGTTGTTGATTCAGCATCTGCTTTATCAGCAAGGTAAGCAAATCACATTTACCCCCGACGCGGTGGATTTTTTGCATCGCTATAGCTGGCCTGGCAACATTCGTGAACTTCAGGCGGTTATCTACCGGCTCATCGTCCTGCTGGACATCGATCGAGTGAGCAAAGACGTTTTGCTGCAAATCGGTCAAATTGCACCGGATGACTACAACGAGAGCTCCCACTTCCCGGCCACGGGCGTGACATCAGATGAAACCGATTTATTAAAGAAACAAGAGAAACGGCTGATTACCCATGTCATCGAAAAAACCGACGGGGACAGAACCAAAGCGTCGGTGATGCTCGGCATCAGCCCCACGACCCTGTGGCGCAAATTAAAGCAGCACAATATCAGCGGATAAGGCGGAGCCGGGTCCGCTGATACAGAGCAGGCGGTTATTTCTGTTCCGCTAAAGCCTGCGCGCATGCCCAGGCTGACGCCCACGCCCACTGGAAGTTATAGCCTCCCAGCCAGCCGGTGACGTCCATCACTTCGCCGATAAAGTACAGACCGGGCACCTTGCGGGCCTCCATGGTGCGCGAAGAGAGTTCGTTGGTGTCGACACCGCCGAGGGTCACTTCCGCCGTGCGATAGCCTTCGGTGCCATTCGGCTGGACGCGCCACGCGGTCAGCGTCTCAACCAGCGCCTGCTGCTCGCGAACGTTAAGCTGTTTCAGGGTGACGTCCGGCAGCTGCCCCAGCTGCTGCAGGCACTCGACCAGCCGCTTTGGCAGCTTCATTGCCAGGGTGTTCTTCAGGCTCTGATTGGGATGCGCCGCGCGCTGCTCGTTGAGGAAGTCATCAAGATGGCAATCCGGCAGCAAATTGATGCTGACGAACTCTCCCGGCTGCCAGTAGCTGGAAATTTGCAGTACCGCCGGCCCGGACAGCCCGCGGTGGGTAAAGAGCAGGTTTTCCCGGAAGACGGTCCCGTTTTCCGCCGTGATGGTGGACGGCACCGACACCCCGGAAAGCACCTGCAGCTGTTCGAGCAGCGGCTTATGCAAGGTAAACGGCACCAGGCCCGCTCGGGTCGGCAGCACCTTCAGGCCAAACTGCTCGGCAAGCTTATAGCCAAACGGCGAGGCACCGAGGCCTGGCATAGACAGTCCGCCAGAGGCAACCACCAGCTTTTTCGCCGCCACCGTCTCGCCGTTAAGCTGTAGCGTGTAGCCCTCATCATCCCGCTCTACGCTGATAATTTCGCTACGCAGGCGAATGTGTACGCTGCCTTTTTCGCACTCGGCCAGCAGCAGGTTAACGATTTGCTCGGCGGAATCATCGCAGAAAAGCTGGCCCAGGGTTTTCTCATGCCAGGCGATACCGTGTTTACTAACCAGATCGATAAAGTCCCACTGGGTGTAGCGCGCCAGCGCAGATTTGCAAAAATGCGGGTTTTGACTGAGATATGCCGCAGGTTCGATATACATGTTAGTAAAGTTGCAGCGGCCACCGCCAGACATCAGGATCTTACGCCCGGGCTTTTTGCCGTTATCGAGCAACAGCACCCGACAGCCTGCCTGCCCCGCCTGCGCCGCACAAAACATTCCCGCCGCTCCGGCGCCGATTACGATGGCATCAAACCTTTCCACACAACATTCCTCATATCCCGATTGTCGGGAATTGTAAATTTTTCATCCTGGTCGCACCAGCCTGAAAAAAACAGATTTATGTACCTTATTGAAAGATATAGGAATACTCCCAACAAGGTAAAACTTAAACAGGAAGAAAATCAAAAAAAGTCTATATTTCACTTTGCCCGCGCCGCGAAAGTCACTGATAATGCGCCGCGTTCATGTCCTCAAAATGGCGTAACGTCCTATGCTACATTTATTTGCCGGTCTGGATTTACATACCGGGCTATTATTATTGCTTGCTCTGGCTTTCGTGCTTTTTTACGAAGCGATCAATGGTTTTCATGATACCGCAAACGCTGTTGCAACTGTGATTTACACACGCGCAATGCGGTCGCAGCTTGCTGTGGCGATGGCGGCTCTTTTTAACTTCTTCGGCGTTCTGTTGGGCGGTCTCAGCGTAGCCTATGCCATCGTGCATATGTTGCCGACCGACCTGCTGCTTAACATGGGTTCAGCGCATGGCCTCGCCATGGTCTTTTCCATGTTGCTGGCGGCAATCATCTGGAACCTCGGCACCTGGTACTTCGGCCTTCCGGCCTCCAGCTCGCACACTCTGATCGGCGCGATCATCGGTATTGGTTTAACCAATGCGCTGATGACCGGCACGTCGGTGGTAGATGCGCTGAACATCCCGAAAGTCATGGGTATTTTTGGCTCGCTGATCATCTCGCCAATCGTGGGTCTGGTAGTGGCGGGCGGCCTGATTTTCATTCTGCGTCGCTACTGGAGCGGAACCAAAAAACGCGCCCGTATTCACCTGACCCCAGCCGAGCGTGAAAAGAAAGACGGCAAGAAAAAGCCGCCGTTCTGGACCCGTATTGCGCTGATTCTGTCCGCCATTGGCGTCGCGTTCTCCCACGGCGCGAACGATGGCCAGAAAGGCATTGGCCTGGTGATGCTGGTTCTGATCGGCGTTGCTCCGGCGGGCTTCGTGGTCAATATGAACGCTTCCGGCTACGAAATCACCCGTACCCGCGATGCGGTCAACAACGTGGAAACCTTCTTCCAGCAGCGCCCTGAGCTGTTGAAGAAAGCGACCGGCGCCGAGCAGCTCATTCCGTCTCCGGACGCAGGGGCAGCCGCCAACGGCGAGTTTCACTGCCACCCGGCAAACACCATCAACGCGCTTGACCGCGTGAAGACAATGCTGGCCGGTACAGAAAGCTACGACACGCTCTCCGTGGAACAGCGTAGCCATCTGCGCCGTATTATGCTCTGCATCTCCGACACCACAGACAAAGTGGCTAAGCTGCCGGAAGTGAATGCTGACGATAAGCGTCTGCTGAAGAAGCTGAAAACCGATATGCTGAGCACCATCGAGTATGCGCCAATCTGGATTATTATGGCGGTTGCGCTGGCGCTGGGTATCGGCACCATGATCGGCTGGCGTCGCGTGGCGACCACCATCGGCGAGAAAATCGGTAAGAAAGGGATGACCTACGCACAAGGTATGTCAGCTCAGATGACCGCCGCCGTATCGATTGGTCTGGCGAGCTATACCGGTATGCCGGTTTCCACCACCCACGTGCTCTCCTCCTCGGTAGCGGGGACGATGCTCGTTGATGGCGGCGGTCTGCAGAAGAAAACCGTCACCAGCATCCTGATGGCCTGGGTACTAACCCTGCCCGCGGCGATTCTGCTGTCCGGCGCGCTGTACTGGCTCTCACTGCAGATTATCTAAGCGAATATCAGAAACAAGAAAGATAAACGGGCCAGGAAACTGGCCCGTTTTTTTGTATCGTGAAGCTAGTGCCAGATAGCCAGGGCAATCATGCTGACCACCACCAGGCCGCATAGCGCGCTGGTGAGAATAAACTGCCGACGAACCCGCTCGCAGCGGCGGATAAATTCATCGTCGTGGTGATCGCGGTAGCGCTGGGCGTAGATGTACCACACCAGGCGCACCTGTTTGCCGGGCTGCCCGTGCGACGTAAAAAAACCGCCGCCGTCGACATATTGATAGAGCAAAGGGTCACAACCACGTAGCACAACAAGCAATGCACGCAGCGACGAGAAGTAGCGTGCCATATTCACTACACATACGATACACAGGGCCCAAAACAGCGCAACAGTGCTGATCATACCTCCTCCCCGGCGACCCGTCCTCGGAGGCTCCCTCCGGGACTACCGCTCCCCAATATCAAACCGACTGTACTGTGAAAGAGTGCGATTCCGATCACGTTTATTTATCCGACCGGCTCATTAAATAGTGTAGGAGATCAGTTAATTTTTTTACCACAACGTTAATCATTATCAATGCATAAGTCGGATATATTTGTTTAACTATTCGCTGAACAAGGTGGATTGACGGATCGCGAGGGGCGCTATAAGGTAGAAATATCTTCTACAATTAGGTCCTTAAGGACTCCCCCCCGCGAATGTAGCACGCAGGACGCGGGCGAAGCGGCAGCGCTGGCTGTCAGGTCCAACGGTCATCGACAACTTATGGAAGGAGTAACACCATGGCTTACAAACATATTCTTATTGCAGTAGACCTGTCCCCGGAAAGCAAAGTACTGGTAGAAAAAGCCGTTTCTATGGCCCGCCCCTACAATGCAAAAGTTTCCCTGATCCACGTGGATGTGAATTACTCCGATCTCTACACCGGCCTTATTGACGTCAATCTGGGCGACATGCAGAAGCGCATCTCCGAAGAGACTCACCACGCGTTAAGCGAGCTGTCCACCAACGCGGGCTATCCGATCACTGAGACCCTGAGCGGCAGCGGCGATCTCGGCCAGGTGCTGGTTGATGCGATTAAAAAGTATGATATGGACCTCGTGGTTTGCGGTCACCATCAGGACTTCTGGAGCAAACTGATGTCCTCGGCTCGTCAGCTCATCAACACCGTTCACGTGGATATGCTGATTGTCCCGCTGCGCGACGAAGAAGACGAATAACAGGCCGTTATTTCATTTCGCTGATGACCAACGCCCGCCAACGCGGGCGTTTTTATTTCCCCTCACTCCGCCGCAAAAAGCATATAAATCCAAATAATAGCCACAATACCAGGTTGATCAACCATTTCAAATGCGATATAGCCATATAATAATTCGCCAAAATAGATAAACATCATATCATTACGCAAAATTAACCTTTTTCAGCGCGTTTTGGCATACGCGTTCATACTTTTCCGGACAGGACTTAAAGGCGAAGAAAGATGAATTCAACCGCACCGACAGGCTTGCTGCAGCAACCTCGCCCATTCTTCATGATCTTTTTTGTGGAACTATGGGAGCGATTTGGCTATTACGGCGTTCAGGGCATCCTGGCCGTATTCTTTGTTAAACAGCTTGGTTTTTCTCAGGAGCAGGCGTTTATTACCTTCGGCGCGTTTGCCGCGCTGGTCTACGGCCTTATCTCCATCGGCGGCTATGTCGGCGATCATCTGCTGGGTACGAAACGTACGCTGGTTCTGGGCGCGATTGTGCTGGCAGCGGGCTACTTTATGACCGGCCTGTCGCTGCACCAACCCAATCTGATTTTCATCGCGCTGGGGACCATTGCGGTGGGTAACGGCCTGTTTAAAGCCAACCCGGCGAGCCTGCTGTCCAAATGCTACCCGCCAAAAGATGCCCGTCTGGATGGCGCCTTCACGCTGTTTTATATGTCGATCAATATCGGTTCGCTGCTGTCGCTCTCGCTGGCGCCGGTGATTGCCGATAAGTTCGGCTACGCGGTGACCTACAACCTTTGCGGCGCGGGGCTGATCGTCGCCCTGCTGGTTTACTTCGCCTGTCGAGGGATGGTGAAGGATATCGGCTCTGAGCCGGACCACAAACCGCTGAGCCTGCGCAATTTACTGTACGTGCTGGCCGGTACGGTGGTCATGATTTTTCTCTGCGCCTGGCTAATGCATAATGTCAAAATCGCCAACCTGGTGCTGATTATCCTCTCAGTGGTGGTGACGATTTTCTTCTTCCGCGAGGCCTTCAAGCTGGATAAAACCGGGCGCAACAAAATGTTCGTCGCCTTTATCCTGATGCTGGAAGCGGTGCTGTTTTATATTCTGTACGCGCAGATGCCCACCTCGCTCAACTTCTTTGCTATCAATAACGTTCACCATGAAATACTTGGTTTCGCGATTAACCCGGTGAGCTTTCAGGCGCTAAACCCGTTCTGGGTGGTGGTGGCCAGCCCGATCCTCGCCGCTATCTACACGCGTTTAGGCAATAAAGGCAAAGACCTGACTATGCCGATGAAGTTTACCCTTGGCATGTTCTTGTGCGCGCTGGGTTTCCTGACGGCCGCCGCGGCGGGAATGTGGTTTGCCGATGCCCAGGGGCTGACCTCGCCGTGGTTTATCGTGCTGGTCTATCTGTTCCAGAGCCTGGGGGAACTGCTGATTAGCGCTCTGGGGCTGGCGATGGTCGCCGCGCTGGTACCGCAGCATCTGATGGGCTTTATTCTTGGGATGTGGTTCCTGACGCAGGCGGCCGCGTTCCTGCTGGGCGGCTACGTGGCGACCTTCACCGCCGTACCGGATAATATTACCGACCCGCTACAGACGCTGCCGATTTATACCGATGTCTTCAGCAAAATTGGCCTGGTGACCCTGGGCGTAACGGTGGTCATGGCGATCATGGTGCCGTGGCTGAACCGGATGATTAATACAAAAAGCGCGTAAACACGGTGCGGTCGACGGGGTTTTCCGGAAGCGGTGCTCCCCCAGACCGCACGAACCCGTAGCCCGGGCAGGCGCAACGCGCCGCCCCCGGGGAAAGGGCCCTGACGCAAGTTGCTTACCCCTGCGGCTCAACCGCCGTTCCGGCATAGATATCAAACCGGTGGCCTTTGGTCACCACCGCGTTCGGCGTCGCCACGTCCGCCAGCGGCGGCGCGTAGTCCGGGCGCTTAACCACTACCCGTTTGCTCGCCAGCCGTCGCGCCGGTTCCAGCAGACCGTCGGCGTCTAAATCCGGCCCCACCAGCGACTGAAATACCCGCATCTCTTTCTTCACCAGCGCGCTTTTCTGCTTATGCGGAAACATCGGGTCGAGATAGACCACCTGCGGGCGCGGGGTGATATCGGTCAGCGCCGTCAGGCTGGAAGCGTGGATCAGCTGTAACCGCTCCTGCAACCACGGGCCGATCTCCGCATCGGCGTAGCCGCGCGCCAGGCCATCGTCGAGCAGCGCGGCAACCACCGGGTTACGCTCCAGCATCCGCACGCGACAGCCGACTGACGCCAGCACAAAGGCGTCTCTTCCCAGACCGGCGGTCGCATCGACCACATCCGGCAGATAGTCGCCTTTGATTCCCACCGCTTTTGCCACCGCCTCGCCGCGTCCGCCGCCGAACCTGCGCCGGTGGGCCATCGTCCCGCCGACAAAATCAACAAAGATACCGCCAAGCTTCGGTTCATCGCGCTTGCGCAGCTCAAGATGCGCCGGCGTCATCACCAGCGCCATCGGGTTGTCCTCATCCTGCTCCAGCCCCCAGCGGTCAGCCAGAACGGATAAGGCGCCGTCTCCGGCGCCCGTTTCATCAATTAAACAAATTTTCACAACAGGATTAACTCTTAATACCGTAATGCTCAAGCATCGCGTCCAGCTGCGGCTCGCGACCGCGGAAGCGTTTGAACAGGACCATTGGCTCTTCCGAACCGCCGCGGCTAAGGATGTTGTCGAGGAACGACTGGCCGGTTTCGCGATTGAAGATCCCCTCCTCTTCGAAGCGCGAGAAGGCATCCGCCGCCAGCACGTCGGCCCACAGGTAGCTGTAGTAGCCCGCCGCATAACCTCCGGCGAAGATATGGCTGAAGGCGTGCGGGAAGCGGCCCCACGACGGCCCGGGAATCAACGCGACCTGCTGCTTAATTTCCGCCAGCGTTTCGAGGATTTTCGCGCCCTGCTGTGGGCTGAACTCCGCATGCAGGCGGAAGTCGAACAGGCCGAACTCCAGCTGGCGCAGAATAAACATCGCCGCCTGGTAGTTTTTCGCCGCCAGCATTTTCTCCAGCAGCTCCTGCGGCAGCGGCTCGCCGGTTTCGTAGTGGCCGGAGATAAACGCCAGCGCTTCCGGCTCCCAGCACCAGTTTTCCATAAACTGGCTCGGCAGCTCGACCGCATCCCACGGTACCCCGCTGATGCCAGACACGCCGGCGGTATCGATACGGGTCAGCATATGGTGCAGACCGTGACCAAACTCGTGGAACAGGGTGATCACTTCATCGTGGGTGAACAGCGCCGGCTTACCGCTGACGGGACGGTTAAAGTTGCAGGTCAGATAAGCGACCGGCTTTTGCAGCGTGCCGTCAAGCTTGCGCATCTGGCCGACGCAGTCATCCATCCACGCCCCGCCGCGTTTGTGTTCGCGGGCGTAGAGATCGAGGTAGAAGCTGCCGCGCAGCTCGTTATTTTCATCATAGAGTTCGAAGAAGCGCACCTCCGGATGCCAGACGTCAACGTCAGTACGCTCTTTCGCGGTAATACCGTAAATACGCTTAACCACCTCGAACAGGCCGTTAACCGCTTTGTTTTCCGGGAAGTACGGGCGCAGCTGTTCATCGCTGATGCTGTAAAGATGCTGCTTCTGTTTTTCGCTGTAGTAAGCGATATCCCACGGCTGCAGTTCATCCACGCCGAATTCGGCTTTGGCGAAGGCGCGCAGCTGGGCAAGCTCTTTCTCACCCTGCGGACGGGCGCGTTTAGCCAGGTCGGTCAGGAAGTCGAGCACCTGCTGCGGATTTTCCGCCATTTTGGTCGCCAGCGACTTGTCGGCATAGCTGTCGAAGCCCAGCAGCTGCGCCAGCTCGTGGCGCAGGGCAAGAATTTCCGCCATCACCGGGCCGTTATCCCATTTTCCGGCGTTCGGCCCCTGGTCGGAGGCGCGGGTGGAATAGGCGCGATACAGCTCTTCACGCAGCGCCTGATTGTCGCAGTAGGTCATTACCGGCAGATAGCTCGGGATATCCAGGGTCAGCAGAAATCCTTCCTGCTCTTTGGCTTCAGCCTGGGCTTTCGCTGCAGCAAGCGCGCTTTCCGGCATGCCGGAGAGCTCAGATTCATCGGCGATCAGCTTGGTCCAGCCCATGGTCGCGTCGAGCACGTTGTTGCTGTACTGATTGCCCAGCTCGGAGAGGCGGGCGGCGATTTCGCCGTAGCGTTTCTGCTGCTCTTTCGCCAGGCCAATACCGGAGAGTTCAAAATCACGCAGCGCGTTATCGACCGCTTTTTTCTGCGCGGTATTCAGGGTGGGGTAATGGTCGCCGTCGCGCAGGTCGCGGTACGCTTTGTACAGGCCTTCATGCTGCCCAACCCAGGTGCTGTACTCCGAAAGCAGCGGCAGGGTCTGCTCGTAGGCTTCGCGCAGCTCCGGACTGTTTTTGACCGAGTTCAGGTGGCTGACCGGGGAAAAAAGACGCCCCAGCACGTCGTCTACTTCCGCCAGCGGCTGGCAAAGATTTTCCCAGGTATACGGCGCCCCTTGCGCCACCGCGCGCTCTACCGCCGCCCGGCAATCATCCAGCGCTTTAGTGACCGCGGGGACCACGTGCTCGGGTTTGATGGCAGAGAATGGCGGTAATGAAAAAGGCGTCAGTAATGGATTGGTCATATGCGCAGTCCTGTTGAATAGGGTGAATGAAGCGCGCGTCCCGCGCTATAGCATGAGATCTAGAATGGGGGATAGTTTGCTGAATTTCAATGTCAGCCGCCGCGCGCAGGCGGGTATTACTGCGATAAGTCTGGCCGTTGTGGCCAGAGCGCATAAAAAAGCCGGGTTCGCCTCGCGGCGACCCGGCCCGTTTTAGGCGGACAAGCAGCTTATACCACCATCCCCAGCAGCAGGCAGCCGATCAAACCGCACACGGAGATAATGGTTTCCAGCACCGACCACGACTTAATAGTCTCGCCGATGGTCAGGTTGAAGTATTCCTTAAACAGCCAGAAGCCCGGATCGTTAACGTGGGAGAAGATAACGCTGCCGGAGCCAACGGCGATAACCATCAGTTCAGGGCTCACGCCGGTGGTGGCGATCAGCGGCGCGGCGATACCACCCGCGGTGATAGCCGCAACGGTGGCGGAACCCAGCGCGATACGCAGAACCGCAGCAATCGACCACGCCATAAACAGCGGGGACATATTGGATTCATGCATGATAGAGGCGATGTATTTATCCATCCCGCTATCGACCAGCACCTGCTTGAAGGCGCCGCCGCCGCCGATGATCAGCAGCATCATGGCGATGATTTTGATCGAGGAGGTCAGCGTATCGTTAATCTGCTCCATTGAACGACCGCGGTTGAGACCGAAGGTGAACATGGCGATCAGTACCGCGATCAGCGTCGCCATCACCGGGTCGCCGAAGAATTCCGCGATCGGCAGGAAGGCATGACCTTTCGGCAGCACCATTTCGGCCACGGCGCGCATAGCCATCAGGATAACCGGCACCAGCGAGGTCCAGACGCTGACGCCAAAACCCGGCATCTCTTCCTCAGTGAACGTTTTCGGGTTATGCAGGCCTTCCGGAATCGGCTTATCGATACCTTTCAGGAAGCGTGCGTAAACCGGCCCCGCGAGGATAACCGTCGGGATCGCCAGAATCGTACCGAACAGCAGGGTTTTACCCATGTCGGCATGGAAAATAGTGGCAATGGCCGTCGGGCCCGGGTGCGGAGGCAGGAAACCGTGCGTCACGGAGAGCGCGGCCGCCATCGGTACGCCGATATAGAGCAGCGGGATACCGGCGGATGCGGCGATGGTAAAGACCAGCGGCAGCATCAGTACGAAGCCCACTTCATAGAACAGGGCGAAGCCGACGGTAAAACCGGTCAGCACAACCGCCCATTGAATATGTTGTTTACCAAATTTGGCAATCAGCGTGGTGGCGATACGCTGCGCACCGCCGCAGTCCGCCAGCATTTTACCGAGCATCGCGCCGAAGCCCATGATCAGCGCGAGGCTGCCGAGGGTTCCCCCAACGCCGTTTTTGATGGAGACGATAACTTTATCCAGAGGCATACCCTGCATGAGCCCGACGGCAAGTGCCACCAGAACCAGAGCGATAAACCCGTTCAGCTTGAAACGGATCATCAGCAACAATAACAGGGCAACCCCGATAGCAACGATGACTAATGGCATGATTTACCTGGCCTTAATTTGTTATGGGTAACGTCATAGTTTCAACATTGACTTCATCCGTTCCGACCGGAACAAAAAATGTCTGACGCCGTAGAAGCTGGCTTTATCCTTACCCAGAGAAAGGATAGCTGGCTATTTTTTTATCTGTGGCGCCTGAAGTGAATGATACGGGTAACATATGAAGTTTGAGAATCACCTGGGCGGTGAAAATTTCAAATATGAGACTTAAGTCATACTCTTTCCCGGGTTTTTGCCGGGTCGCTTAACGGGGAATGTTGCGCGGTAACATGGGGGAACCGCCCGGCTGCGCAAAGGCAACCGGGCGGATAATTAGTAGTAGGAGTGCTCGCCGCGCTGGTGTTCAGTCAGGTCGCGTACGCCCTTCAATTCAGGGAACTCGCTGAGCATCTGCTTCTCGATCCCTTCTTTCAGGGTCACGTCGACCATCGAGCAGCCGTTACAGCCGCCGCCGAACTGCAGAATCGCCAGGCCATCTTCGGTGATTTCCATCAACGTGACGCGCCCGCCGTGACCGGCCAGCTGCGGGTTAATCTGCGACTGCAGCAGGTACTCGACGCGCTCCATCAGCGGGGCATCGTCGGACACTTTGCGCATCTTGGCGTTTGGCGCTTTCAGCGTCAGCTGGGAGCCCAGCTGGTCGGTAACAAAATCGATTTCAGCGTCTTCCAGATACGGCGCGCTAAGTTCATCGACATAAGCGGTGAGCTGTTCAAACTTCAGCGCGGTATCGGAATCTTCCACCGCATCCGGTGGGCAGTAGGACACGCCGCACTCGGCGTTAGGGGTGCCGGGATTGATCACAAATACGCGAATTTGTGTCCCTTCTTCCTGATTTGCCAGCAGTTTGGCAAAGTGCGCTTGTGCAGCATCGGAAATACGGATCATAGCGTTGGCCTAATAGTTGACTATTTTACTGGGTTATAATACGCCCATCAGCAGGGGTCTACAAGGTACGGCATATACACCATACCTGAACCGTCGCGGCGCCGTTTCGCAAAAGCAGGCGGGATATCTCGGCGACGGTGCTTCCGGTTGTGACGACATCATCCACAATGGCGATATGGTGGCCCTGTAGCGACAATTCAAGCTGGAAGGCGTTTTTCAGGTTCTGTTTACGCAATCTGGCGCTGAGCTGATGCTGGGTGGCGGTGCGGCGCCGGCGGGTTAGCGCATCGCTGCGCCAGGCGCAGTCCAGCCAGCGGGAGAGCGGTCGGCACAGCAGATCGCTCTGATTAAATCCCCTCTTCCACTGGCGACGCTGCCAGAGCGGCACGCTAATTATCCGGTCCGGGCGGGGAAGATCCCGACGCTGGCGAATGCGCAACAGCAGCAGACGCGCCAGCGCCGGGGCCAGCTCGGGCCGCTTATTGAATTTCAGCTGGTGAATCAGGCCGCTCAGCGGCGGTCGATAGTCATTCACCGTCACCAGCCGCTGCCACGGCGGCGGTTTTTGCAGGCATCGCCCGCAGGGCAGCGTGCTTGATTGGGCCGGCAGGCCGCACCGCGGGCACAGCGGTTCAGACGCCAGCAGCGCCGACGCGCATCGCGAGCAGATCCCCCAGCTGGCGATGGCCAGCGGCATTTGGCATAGCCAGCATAAGCTGTGTGCTGTTAGCATATTTCCCCCTCATATTGGTGGAAAGAGAACAGTAACTGATGAAAACGATCGCGTGGCAGACCACGGGCGAAGGAAATTGTCATCTTGTGCTGCTGCACGGATGGGGGCTGAATGCCAAAGTGTGGGATTGCATCACGCCGCAGCTGGCTTCGCATTTTACGCTGCACCTCGTCGACCTGCCTGGCTATGGCAGCAGCGGCGGCTTTGGCGCGATGTCGCTGGAAGAGATGGCGCAGCGGGTGCTGGAAAACGCGCCGGATCGCGCGATCTGGCTAGGCTGGAGCCTCGGCGGGCTGGTGGCCAGCCAGGTCGCGTTATCCCATCCCGACCGCTTGCAGGCGCTGGTCACCGTCGCCTCTTCCCCCTGCTTTAGCGCTCACGACAGCTGGCCCGGCATTAAGCCCGACGTGCTGAGCGGATTTCAGCAGCAGCTGAGCGAAGATTTTCAACGCACCGTCGAACGCTTTCTGGCGTTGCAAACCCTGGGTACCGAAAGCGCGCGTCAGGATGCGAAAGCGCTGAAGAGCACGGTGCTGTCGCTACCGATGCCGTCGCCGGAGGTTTTAAACGGCGGGCTGGAGATCCTCAAAACCGCCGATTTACGCCAGCCGTTGACTACCCTCGACGTGCCGTTTTTGCGCCTGTACGGTCGCCTGGATGGCCTGGTGCCGCGTAAAATCATCCCGGTTCTCGATGCGCTATGGCCAAAAAGCACGTCGATTGTCTTCGATAAAGCCGCCCATGCGCCATTCATTTCACATCCGCAGGCGTTTTGCGCTCCGCTGATTGAGCTGAAGCATGAGATCGATAAATTTTTTTAGCGGGACATGGTAAAAACGCAAGGTGCAGCAATACTTAGGTTGTTGCGGGGGTTGACTATTTCACGCCGGACCCGTGACCTAAAAAAACAACCTAATGGAGAGTAGAGGCTATGAAATTTGTTACAGGAATTGTTGCATCTCTGGTGATTGGCTCCCTGTCCTTCGGCGCGTTCGCCGCCAAGGAAATTCAAAAAGACGAAGTGGCTAAGATGAACCTGACCAAAATTGGTTCTATTACCACCTCCAGAACGACCTCTCCGATGGATGCAAAGCGCGATCTGTCGAAAAAAGCGGATGAGCTGGGCGGCACCTATTTCGTGGTGATTGCAGGCGAGAAGAACGAGAAAACGGTTCACGCTAACGCGGACGTCTACAAGTAAGCCAGAAAGCGGGTCTCAGGACCCGCTTGCAACCCTGGGCCCGGAGGCGGCGCGGTGAGACTCTCCGCGCTCCCCACCCCAAAACCGTACAAATCTGTGATCGAATCTCCCGGGTCGCGGCGTAAACGCCTTACCCGGGCTACCAGACTCAAACCGCACAGGCGTGTAGCCCGGATAAGGCGTAAGCCGCAATCCGGGAAACCTGCCTTCACAGCCCAATCAGCGCAGCGACCACCACTCCCGCAGGCAGGCTTTGCCTTCCGGGCAGTTTTTACAGCTGCCGGAGAGGCAGCCACCGGCATCCTCGGTCACTTTCACCGCTTTACCCATCGCTTCCAGACGGCTCAGCATCGCGTCGATCAACGGCTGCGGCGCTTGCAGGCGGGCGCTGAGCTGCTTTGCGTCCATTCTCCCCTGCAGGGCCAGCATATCGCGCACATCAATTAACGACGCCATCATCGCTCCTTAGTGACAATCGCCAGTCGGACTCTGGCAGCAGGACGACGGCGTTTTGCGCGTCGCCAGCAGCGAGACGTCCACCCGGCTACGGGCTCTGCGCAGCAGGCCGAAGACCACAATATTAAATAACACAACGGCCAGAATGCACACCAGGCTATAGCGCGGATGCTGGCTAAAGCTGACGGTCTGGTAGTACAGCGTAGAGAGCGAGTAAGCGATATTCAGCCCCCACAGAACCGAGAACATCATCCAGCCACGGCTCGACTCACGGGCAATCGCCCCCATGACCGAGATGCAGGGAATATAGAGCAGGACGAAAATCAGGTAGCTGTACGCCGCAGCGGCGCTACCGAATTTGCTGCCCATCACGCCCATCGCGCCGGTTGCCATTTCGCCGTCGCCTTTACTGGCTTCGATAGGGTTGGCCAGCACGCTCAGGCTAAACGTGTCTTTCAGGCTCTGCCAGGTCTCATCTACCGCGGCCAGTAGCTCATCGCCGAGGTTAAACGCCTGCGGATTAAACGCTTCGTTCTGG
This sequence comes from Klebsiella sp. OBRC7, assembly GCF_000293135.1. NCBI lineage: Bacteria > Pseudomonadati > Pseudomonadota > Gammaproteobacteria > Enterobacterales > Enterobacteriaceae > Klebsiella > Klebsiella sp. OBRC7. The sequence continues at coordinate 28,566 of NZ_ALNJ01000014.1, forward strand.
ATATCTTCGGCGGTGTAGAGGGTGTTCAGCGTCCCGACCACCACTTCTTTCGCCATCGCGCCGGTAAACAGGCCGACGGTCGCCTGCCAGTTATCCTCATGTACGCCAATCGGCTTAAACACCGGGGTAATCACCCGGCTGACCGACGCCAGCGCCGAGTCGTTGATGTTATCGACGATCTTACCGTTCAGCGAGAAGCTGTTCAGCGCGCTGAGGAAGATACTGACGATAACGATAACTTTACCTGCCCGCAGGACGAAGCCTTTCAGGCGCTGCCAGGTCTGGATGAGCAGGCTTTTCACGTGCGGAACATGATACACCGGCAGCTCCATCACAAACGGCGATGCTTCGCCACGCATAATGGTATGCTTCAGCATCAATCCGGTCGCAATCGCCATCACAATCCCCAGCACGTACAGGGAGAAGACCGCCAGCGCGCCGTTCTGGCCGAAAAAGGCGGCGGCGAAGACGGCGAAAATCGCCAGCCGCGCGCCGCAGGACATAAACGGCGCCATCATAATGGTCATCAAACGTTCGCGCGGGGCATCAAGCGTACGCGCGCCCATCACCGACGGAACGTTGCAACCAAAACCGACGATTAACGGCACGAAGGATTTCCCCGGTAGCCCCAGCGCCTGCATCAGGCGGTCCATCACAAACGCCGCCCGCGCCATATAGCCAGAGTCTTCAAGGAAAGAGAGGAACAGGTACATCATGCCAATCTGCGGTACCAGCGGCAGCACGGTATTGATACCGCCGCCAATCCCCTGGGCGAGGAACACCGTCAGCCAGTCCGGGAAGTGAAGAGAGTAGCCAATCCACTGTATGCCGTGAATAAAGATAGCGACGGAACCGGCATCAAAAATAGGCTGCAGCGCGCCGCCAATATTAATCGCCAGCAAGAACATCAGGTACATAACGAACAGGAAGACCGGCAGGCCGAGGAAGCGGTTGAGGATCACTTTATCCATCGCTGTGGTAAAGCGGCTGGGCTCGGCGGTAAGGGTATTACTGACCGCATCGCAAATGGCGGCAATGCTTTGGTAGCGGGCATCGGCGATATGCAGCGCCGGGTCATCCAGCTCTTCGCTCAAATTCGCCAGGGCTACGTCCAGCTTGTGGGCGGCGTCTCCGGCGAAGGCGCGGCTATAAATATCGCCTTCAAGCATCTGTAAACCCAGCCAGCGGCGCTGGCGCGGCGGAATGTCCGCGGCCATTATCTCCGCCAGCTTGTCCGCCTCGCGCAGCAGCGGCCGCGGATAGTGCACCAGTTCAATATCCTGATTCTGCTGATGGCGGTCGATAGCCATTTTCAAGGCTTCGATACCGCGCCCACGGGTGGAAACCAGCGGGATCACCGGGCACCCGAGGCGGGCGGCCAGGGCGTCGACATCAATGCGGATGTTCTGTTTTTCCGCGATATCGAGCATATTCAGCGCGACCACGCAGGGGATGCCGAGCTCCAGCAGCTGTAGCGTCAGATAGAGGTTACGCTCCAGATTGGACGCATCGACCACGTTAATCAGCATGTCGGCGTCGCCGCTGAGAATATAGTGGCAGGCAATCTGCTCATCCAGCGAAGTTTGCGAGGAGATGGTGGTCAGGGAATACGTGCCCGGAAGGTCTACCAGCGTGACCTGATGATCGGTGGTGTTGAAGCCACCCTCTTTGCGCTCAACGGTCACCCCCGCCCAGTTCCCGACACGCTGGCGCGCGCCGGTGAGCTGGTTAAACAGCGTTGTTTTCCCGGAATTTGGATTACCAATTAAACCAAGGGTTAATTTTTTCATATTCATACTCTTAGTGCCGGTCAGGCATTATTGTGCAACCGCTTCCAGCTCAATTAACGCAAGATCCTTTTTACGTAATACCAGGCTAACGCGTCGGGTTTCAATGTGAATTGGGTCGCCGAGCGGCGCCACGCGGACCACATTAAAAGACGACCCCGGCAGCATCCCGAGGGACAGCAGCTTCTGCCGATACGCCGGACTAATATCGCGGGAGAAGCCGGTGATTTTCCACGCACTATCAGGTGTGAATTGCATAGGACCTACTTGTTTATCGCCAACTGAAAAGAGAGTTTTCCGTATGCGCCTGAGACGCGGCGCCAGGAACCGTAGCCAACGAAGAATAAAAAATATTCAATGGAAATAATGATAATGAGAATAGTTTTTATCATCAATACATATAATGCGCTCGATTCTTTTTTTAAACAGGAAATTGAGCATTTGTTGATATTGAGCAAACTCTATTTTGTCATGGCCGTAGCGAGAATCATTATTTCTGCTTAGCGAATGTTTAATAAAGGTGTCATTGGTTAATGAAATGAAAATAATAAACTCATTATCCGCAATACGCGCTTATTAAGAGGTTATAAGAAAATACTGATGCTTGTTTGCGCAATATGGCGAAGAGCAGAGGAGAAACGGCCCCTCAGAAAAGGGGCCGGAAAGAGACTAGCGTTTTTTACCCATTGCCGCCGCCAGCGCGTCCATCATCGCGCTGTTGCCCGCTGGCTGCGCTTCGCGACCGCGAGGTTTAGCGGCCTTCGCCGCCGGGCGGTTACCCTGATGACGATCGCTTCCGCCGCCACGGCGCGCGTTGCTGTCGCCTGGCTGCTCGTCCAGACGCATCGTCAGCGCGATGCGCTTACGCGGCAGGTCGACTTCCATCACTTTCACCTTCACGATATCGCCCGCTTTGACCACCGTGTGCGGGTCTTCAACGAACTTATTCGACAGGGAAGAGATATGCACCAGGCCGTCCTGATGAACGCCGATATCAACGAACGCACCGAAGTTGGTGACGTTGGTCACCGCGCCTTCGAGGATCATCCCCGGCAGCAGGTCGTTCATGGTCTCTACGCCATCGGCGAACTGGGCGGTTTTAAACTCAGGTCGCGGATCACGGCCCGGCTTTTCCAGCTCTTTGATGATGTCGGTCACCGTCGGCACGCCGAATTTCTCATCGGTGAAGTCAGCGGCTTTCAGATGACGCAGCTCGCTGCTGTTGCCCATCAAATCTTTCAGCGCCTGCTGAGTCGCCGCCAGAATGCGTTCCACCACCGGATACGCTTCCGGGTGCACGGTTGAGGCGTCCAGCGGGTTGTCACCGTGGTTGATACGCAGGAAGCCCGCGCACTGTTCAAAGGCCTTCGGCCCCAGACGACTCACCTTCAGCAGCTGCTGGCGATTCTGGAACTGGCCGTTCTCATCGCGCCAGGAGACGATATTCTGCGCCATCATGCGGGTCAGACCGGCGACGCGGGTAAGCAGCGGGACGGAAGCGGTATTCAGATCGACGCCGACGGCGTTCACGCAGTCTTCCACCACCGCGTCCAGCTTACGCGCCAGCTGGGTCTGGCTGACATCGTGCTGATACTGGCCGACGCCGATGGATTTGGGATCGATTTTCACCAGCTCAGCCAGCGGATCCTGGAGACGACGGGCGATAGAGACCGCGCCGCGCAGGGAAACGTCGAGATCCGGGAACTCCAGCGCCGCCAGCTCGGAGGCGGAGTACACGGACGCGCCCGCTTCGCTGACGATGACCTTCTGCGCGGTCACTTTCGGGAACTGCTTCTGTACGTCGAGGAAGAAGCGCTCGGTTTCACGCGAGGCGGTACCGTTGCCGATCGCCACCAGCTCAACGTTGTACTTTTCACACAGCGCGGCAACCGCTACCGCCGCTTTTGCGGCCTGGCCGGTATGCGGGTAGATGGTATCGGTAGCCACCAGCTTGCCGGTACCGTCAACGACGGCAACTTTGACACCGGTGCGCAGGCCCGGATCGAGGCCCATGGTGGCGCGCAGCCCGGCCGGCGCGGCCATCAGCAGGTCGTGCAGGTTGCGGGCAAAGACGTTAATTGCCTCATCTTCCGCACGTTCGCGTACGGTACCCATCAGTTCGGTTTCGAGGTGCATCAGCACCTTGATGCGCCACGTCCAGCTCACCACGCCCTTGCGCCAGCTGTCCGCCGGGGCGTTGTTCAGGCGCAGGCCGAGATGGTCGATAATGATTTGCTCGCCGTGGCTCTCTTTCGGCGGCTCGTCGAACTGCGGGTCGGCATTTAAAGAGAGCTGCAGCACACCTTCGTTGCGGCCGCGGAACATCGCCAGCGCGCGGTGCGACGGGACGGTGGCGATCGGTTCATGGTGATCGAAGTAGTCGCGGAATTTCGCCCCTTCCTCTTCTTTACCGCTGACGACGGTCGCCACCAGGTGGGCGTTTTTCCACAGATAGTCGCGCACTTTCGCCAGCAGGCCCGCGTCTTCAGCAAAGCGCTCCATCAGGATATAGCGCGCGCCGTCGAGAGCGGCTTTTGTGTCCGCTACGCCGTTGTCGGTGTCGATATATTTAGCGGCTTCGGTTTCCGGGTCGTGAGAGGGTTCGTTCCACAGCAGATCGGCCAGCGGTTCCAGCCCGGCTTCAATGGCGATCTGCCCGCGCGTGCGGCGCTTCGGCTTGTACGGCAGATAGAGATCTTCGAGCTCGGTTTTACTCAACGTCCCGTTGATGGCGTTTTCCAGCGCCTCGGTCAGCTTGCCCTGCTCGCCGATGGACTTCAGGATCGCCTGACGACGGTCTTCAAGTTCACGCAGATAGCCCAGGCGGGTTTCCAGATTACGCAGCTGCGTGTCATCCAGACCGCCGGTGACTTCTTTACGATAGCGTGCAATAAACGGCACGGTATTCCCTTCATCAAGCAGGCGAACGGCAGCTTCTACCTGTTCAGCCCTGGCCTGAAGTTCACCCGCAATAATGCGGCAGAGCGAATCATTCATCATCGGTTTAATTCATCTTTAGGATCAAAAATCAGGGGGATAGTTATACGGACTGGCACGCTAAAATGCCAGCCGCGACCAAAGCCTCTCGGAATGTTCCGGACCTATCTGGCTTTGACGTATTCAATTTCGTTCACGTACCAGGCCGCCTCGCCCGCGGGGGTGTTCACGATAGCTAAATCACCGACCTCTTTTTTCAGCAGCGCGCGCGCCATTGGCGAATCAATGGAGATGTAGTCGTTGCGGCCAAAGATTTCATCGTAGCCGACAATCCGGAAGCGCTTCGTCTCGCCCGCATCGTTTTCAATCTCCACCCACGCGCCGAAAAAGACCTTCCCCTCCTGCTGCGGCGAATAATCGACGATTTTCAGCTGCTCAAGGCACTTGGTCAGGTAGCGCACCCGGCGGTCGATTTCACGCAGGCGCTTTTTATTGTATTGGTAATCGGCGTTTTCACTGCGGTCGCCGAGGCTCGCCGCCCAGGTCACCTTTTTGGTGACTTCCGGACGTTCTTCGCGCCACAGGGTATCCATCTCTTTCTTCAGTTTTTCATACCCTTCACGGGTGATCAGCGGCGTTTTCATCGAAGGTTCCGGCTCCTGATTACAGATCTTTGTGCAATGCTGCGCACAATTCGTCGCACGTCATCATACCAACAGGATAAATAATGTGTCTTATGCTTAAATGTATACTTAAGCTGCTGTTAAATATGCTTTGTAACAATTTAGCCTGGAATATATACCAGATTTCGCTGGTGGGCGACCCGGGCTTTTTTGAGAATACGTACTGACAATTGCAGTGAACCTTTGGGAGTATAAACAATGCAAGAGAATTATAAGATTCTGGTTGTCGATGACGACATGCGCCTGCGTGCGCTACTCGAACGTTATCTGACCGAGCAGGGCTTCCAGGTTCGTAGCGTGGCGAACGCTGAACAGATGGATCGCCTGCTGACCCGTGAATCCTTCCACCTGATGGTGCTGGATCTCATGCTGCCGGGCGAAGATGGCCTGTCCATTTGCCGCCGCCTGCGCAGCCAGAGCAACCCGATGCCGATCATTATGGTCACGGCGAAAGGGGAAGAAGTTGACCGTATCGTGGGCCTGGAAATCGGCGCCGACGACTACATCCCAAAACCGTTCAACCCGCGCGAGCTGCTGGCCCGTATCCGCGCCGTGCTGCGCCGCCAGGCTAACGAACTGCCGGGCGCGCCTTCGCAGGAAGAAGCGGTTATCGCCTTTGGTAAGTTCAAGCTGAACCTCGGCACCCGCGAGATGTTCCGCGAAGATGAGCCTATGCCGCTGACCAGCGGTGAATTCGCGGTACTGAAAGCGCTGGTGAGCCATCCGCGCGAACCATTATCCCGCGATAAGCTGATGAACCTCGCCCGCGGCCGTGAATATTCGGCCATGGAGCGCTCCATCGACGTACAAATCTCCCGCCTGCGCCGCATGGTGGAAGAAGATCCGGCGCATCCGCGCTATATCCAGACCGTTTGGGGCCTGGGCTACGTTTTCGTCCCGGACGGCTCTAAGGCATGAAACGCGTGCGCTTTTCGCCGCGAAGCTCGTTTGCCCGCACTCTGTTACTGATCGTCACCTTGCTGTTCGCCAGCCTGGTGACAACCTATTTAGTGGTGCTGAATTTCGCGATCCTGCCCAGTCTCCAGCAGTTTAATAAGGTTCTGGCCTACGAAGTGCGTATGCTGATGACCGATAAACTCCAGCTGGAAGACGGCACTCAACTGGTGGTGCCGCCGGCGTTTCGCCGCGAGATTTACCGCGAGCTGGGCATTTCGCTCTATTCCAACGAAGCGGCGGAAGACGCAGGCCTGCGCTGGGCGCAGCATTATGAATTCTTAAGTCAGCAGATGGCGCACCAGCTCGGCGGGCCGACTGAAGTGCGGGTCGAGGTAAACAAAAGCTCCCCCGTGGTATGGCTGAAAACCTGGCTTTCTCCCAATATCTGGGTGCGCGTACCGCTGACCGAAATCCACCAGGGCGACTTCTCGCCGCTGTTCCGCTACACCCTGGCCATCATGCTGCTGGCGATTGGCGGCGCCTGGCTTTTTATTCGTATTCAGAACCGACCGCTTGTCGACCTGGAGCACGCGGCGCTTCAGGTCGGGCGAGGGATTATTCCCCCGCCGCTGCGCGAATACGGCGCATCGGAAGTGCGATCGGTGACCCGCGCCTTTAACCACATGGCGGCTGGCGTGAAGCAGCTGGCGGATGACCGCACGCTGCTGATGGCCGGGGTGAGCCATGATTTACGCACTCCCCTTACGCGTATCCGTCTGGCGACGGAGATGATGGGCGAAGAGGACGGCTACCTCGCCGAGTCGATTAATAAAGATATAGAAGAGTGTAACGCCATTATCGAGCAGTTTATCGACTACCTGCGCACCGGCCAGGAGATGCCGATGGAGCTGACGGACCTTAACGCGGTACTGGGGGAAGTGATTGCGGCGGAGAGCGGCTACGAGCGAGAAATCGCCACCGACCTGCAGCCGGGCGAGATCCCGCTGCGCGTGCATCCGCTCTCCATCAAGCGCGCGCTGGCGAATATGGTGGTCAACGCCGCCCGCTACGGTAACGGCTGGATTAAAGTCAGCAGCGGCAGCGAGGGGAACCGGGCCTGGTTCCAGGTGGAAGATGACGGTCCGGGAATTAAACCGGAGCAGCGTGAGCATTTGTTCCAGCCGTTCGTGCGCGGCGATAGCGCCCGTACGATTAGCGGGACCGGCCTCGGCCTGGCTATCGTTCAGCGCATTATCGATAACCATAACGGTAAGCTGGAACTTGGCTCCAGCGAACGCGGCGGATTATTAATTCGCGCCTGGCTGCCGGTGCCGATGCAGCGCGCCCTGCCCGCGATAAAGCCCGCCAAAGAGAGCTAGTTCTGCCGGTACGCCCGCATTAAAACGCCCGGCGGCGCCACGCTGTACGCCGCCGCATTGCCCTTATATCCCGGAGAGGTGCGCCAGCACCGCCTCCGGACTGCACCAGGTTTAATGCGCTTTATTCGCCATCGCATACGCCGCTGGCAAATTCAGCCGCTGCCAGAACTGCTGCGCGTCGTTATCACCGGAGAGCGGATATCCTGCGGGCAACGCCGTTTTGACCATCAGCGCCCGACGCTGCGCGGCGGACAGATTCGGCAGCGCAGCCTCCAGCAGCACTTCAGCCCCTTGCGGCACCTTCAGGCTCTGTTTTTCGCCCTTCTGCTGCGACAGATCGTAGGTCATGGTAAAGCGATAAAACGCGCCCATCGCCGGGTCGCGATACGGATCGTCTTTCGCAGGCACTTTCGCACACTCCGCCAGCGTCGTGCCGCACTCTTTCTCCAGCGCGGTACGCAGCTGGTCGCGGGCCTCATTAAACAGCCCGCGATACTTCGCGTCATTCAGGTAGTGGGCGACATTGCGCTGCGCCACCATCCGCGAACCCATCACGTCCAGCGGATAGTGCACGCCCAGCACGATGCGCGAATAGCCATAGCGGGCGCCGCGGGTCACCAGCGCGTCGAAGCGCTCCGGGATCATCTCCGCCATCAGCAGAGCGTCGGTATAGCCGGTGTTGGTGTGCCCGCTCGGAAACGAGCCGCCGTCGGCGGTATAGGGCTTATTGTCCTTAACCACCACATCGTCCGGCACCAGATGGATGGTATTGCCCTGAATCAGGAACGGGCGCGGGTTATTGAAGTGCTTTTTCGCCGCCCCGGTACTCACTTCAGACGCTTTGATCAGCGCCGCCGCCTTACCGAGCTCGCCTTTGTCGTAGGCGGCGAGGAACGCTTTGCCGAGGCGCGGCCCCAGCGCATCGCTGAGGAAATAGAGATAGCTGATGCCTTCGGCATCCGCCAGTGCCTGGTGGCGAGCGCTCTGTGCAGCATCGCGGTTAATGGCGGTGACGGTCGCCAGGTTTTGCTCTGTGACCGCCTTCGGCAGCGCGCTGAACGCTGAGAGCAGCTCGATTCCCACCTGCTGGTTGGCTTTTGTCTGGAAGTCATAACCGCTGGCCTTCAGCCACGCGGTATCCGCCTGTGTTTTATTCTGTCTGGCGTGTTCAAGCTGGTCGCGAGTCAGGGTTGCCGCATCGCCCTTCAGCGCGTTGCGCAGCTGCGACAGGCTTTGGCTCTCCAGCGCGTCAAACGCCGGACTGGCGGCGGCTGGCGTCACGCCGTTGGCGATTGCCGCCGCCTGATTCAAAGGAACCTCTTTCGCCAGCGCCGGCAGCGCCAGCATTAACGCCGATGCGAGTAGCGTGATGTGCAGTTTCATTATTTTTCCTTTTATTCAAACCATTACCTTGCCTTTACGTGACGCTAGCCCTTCTCTTTGACGCTTTTATGACACGGTTATGTTTTGCAACGCTTTAAGCGGAATGGAAACAGCGCGGCGGTAATCCAGGCCGATCTGCGGTAAACTATCGGTAATCTTGTCTAAATCCCGGAATCACCGTATCCATGCTCAGTTATCGTCATAGCTTTCACGCAGGCAACCACGCCGACGTTCTTAAACACACCGTTCAGAGCCTGATCATTGAATCGCTCAAAGAGAAAGAAAAACCGTTTCTCTATCTGGACACCCACGCCGGCGCAGGCCGCTATCAGCTGAGCAGCGAACACGCCGAGCGTACCGGTGAATATCTCGAAGGCATCGCCCGCATCTGGCAGCAGGATGACCTGCCCGCCGAGCTGGAGCCGTATATCTCCGTCGTTCAGCACTTCAACCGTAGCGGCCAGCTACGCTACTATCCCGGCTCGCCGTTGATTGCCCGCCAGCTGCTGCGCGAGCAGGACAGCCTGCAGATGACCGAACTGCATCCCAGCGATTTTCCGCTGCTGCGCGCCGAGTTTCAGAAAGACGACCGCGCCCGGGTTGAAAAAACCGATGGCTATCAGCAGCTGAAGTCGAAGCTGCCGCCGGTTTCTCGTCGTGGACTGGTGCTGATCGACCCGCCTTACGAAATCAAAAGCGACTACCAGGCGGTCGTGACCGGTATTCATGAAGGCTACAAACGCTTTGCTACCGGCACCTACGCGCTGTGGTATCCGGTGGTGCTGCGGGCGCAGATTAAGCGCATGATCAAAGAGTTAGAGGCCACCGGCATTCGCAAAATTCTGCAAATCGAGCTGGCGGTGCGTCCGGACAGCGACCAGCGCGGGATGACCGCCTCCGGGATGATCGTCATCAACCCGCCGTGGAAGCTGGAGCAGCAGATGAACAACGTTCTGCCGTGGCTGCATAAAAAGCTGGTGCCGACCGGTATCGGCCATACCACCGTCAGCTGGATCGTGCCTGAGTAATCGCAGTCATCGGTGGAAACTATTGATTTCAGGTATACAATCGCGCCAATCAGACATTAAGGATAAGACTCATGAGCAAGCATTATGACTATATCGCCATTGGCGGCGGCAGCGGCGGTATCGCCTCCATTAACCGTGCCGCTATGTACGGCCAGAAGTGCGCGCTGATTGAAGCCAAAGACCTGGGCGGTACCTGCGTGAACGTCGGCTGCGTGCCGAAAAAAGTCATGTGGCATGCGGCGCAGATCCGTGAAGCCATCCATCTGTATGGCCCGGATTACGGTTTTGACACCACTATCAATCACTTCGACTGGGACAAACTGGTCGCCAGCCGTAGCGCCTATATCGATCGTATCCACACCTCCTACGACAACGTGCTGGGCAAAAATAAGGTCGATGTGATTAAAGGCTTCGCCCGTTTTGTCGATGCGAAAACCATCGAAGTTAACGGCGAGACGATAACCGCCGATCATATTCTGATCGCCACCGGCGGCCGCCCGAGCCATCCGAATATCCCCGGCGTCGAATACGGCATTGATTCCGATGGTTTCTTCGAACTGCCGGCGCTGCCGAAACGCGTTGCGGTTGTCGGCGCGGGCTATATCGCCGTTGAGCTGGCGGGCGTGATTAACGGCCTGGGCGCGGAGACGCACCTGTTCGTGCGTAAACACGCGCCGCTGCGTAGCTTCGATCCGCTGATCGTGGAAACGCTGGTTGAGGTGATGAACGCCGAAGGCCCGCAGCTGCATACCCATGCCATTCCGAAAACGGTTGTGAAGAACGCCGACGGCAGCCTGACCCTGGAACTGGAAGATGGCCGCAGCCAGACCGTGGACTGCCTGATTTGGGCGATCGGTCGCGAACCGGCAACCGATAACTTCAACCTCGCCGCGACCGGAGTGGAAACCAACGATAAAGGCTATATCGTCGTCGATAAATTCCAGAATACCAGCGTTCCGGGTATTTACGCCGTCGGCGATAATACCGGCGCCGTCGAGCTGACCCCGGTCGCCGTTGCCGCAGGCCGTCGTCTCTCCGAGCGTCTGTTTAACAACAAGCCGGACGAACATCTGGACTACAGCAATATCCCGACCGTGGTGTTCAGCCATCCGCCCATCGGCACCGTCGGCTTAACCGAGCCGCAGGCGCGCGAGCAGTACGGCGATGAAGCGGTGAAAGTGTATAAATCCTCTTTCACCGCCATGTATACCGCCGTGACCTCACACCGCCAGCCGTGCCGCATGAAGCTGGTCTGTGTCGGCCCGGAAGAGAAGATTGTCGGTATTCACGGTATCGGCTTCGGAATGGACGAGATGCTGCAGGGCTTCGCGGTGGCGCTGAAGATGGGCGCAACCAAGAAAGACTTCGACAATACCGTGGCGATCCACCCAACCGCCGCGGAAGAGTTTGTGACGATGCGGTAAGACGCGCACCATGCCTGAAAAAGAAGCTCTCCGGAGCTTCTTTTTTTTACCTCTACGCCACGCCGTTATTCCCGTGGCGCTTAAACGCCGGCCGCTGATTCAGCGCCATATACCAGCGCTCCACTTCCGCCATTTCAGGATGGGCGAACGGCGTCATTTTCCAGCGATGCACCGACAGGCCAAGGACAATATCCGCCAGCGTAAACTCTCTACCGGCGACCCATGCCCCGGTTTGCTGCAGCTGCGTATTGACGATCTGCACGCAGCGGGTCCAGGCAGCAACGCTCTCTTTGATAGCCGTCGGATCCTGAAAACGCGGGTCCTTGCGTACCAGTCCCATAAAGGCATAGCGCCAGGCAGTATTAAATTCCGTCGCCTGCCAGTCCATCCAGTGCTCAACCTCGGCGGCAGCCCGCGGCGCCGTGGGGAGCAGGTCTTCCCGCCCGGCTTTGCGCGCCAGATAGCGGCAGATGCTGTTCGACTCCCATAACACAAAGTCGTCGTCCAGCAGCACGGGCACCAGGCTGTTTGGATTAAGGGCGCGAAACTCCGGGGTCTCAATCGACTGGAACCCGCTGCCGTAATCCTCCTGCTGATACTCAAGCCCCGCTTCTTCGCAGGTCCACAGCACTTTACGCACGTTAATTGATGAGCGTTTGCCCAGTATTTTTAGCATTGTCAGCAATTCCTCAATCAAAAGAGATGGTTGTTTCACAATACTGCATCGGCGGCGCATGTACAGCCGGATAATGTGTATAGTGGATTGCACGATTTTTCTCCAGGACAGGCTACCCGACATGTTGACCTCTTTTAACGTTTTAACACCGGGCAATATCCGCTTTGGACGCGGCCTTGCTCGCAGCGCCGCCCCCTGGCTCGCCGCCCGCTCCGCACAGATACTGCTGATTCACGGCGCCAGCCTGCAGCGCGCGGCGTTCTTATTAAGCGAACTCCACGCTCACCAGCTGAACGTCACCACGCTGTCTATCGCCCATGAACCCGACCTGCAGGATATTGAACGGGGCGTTCGTCTGGCGCGGGAAAAAGGCGTCGGCGCGGTGGTCAGCCTCGGCGGCGGCGCGGTGATAGATGCCGGCAAAGCGATTGCGGCACTGGTTCCCGCGCAGGGGCCCGCGATCGAGTATCTGGAAGTGGTGGGTACCGGGCGCCTGTTAGAAGCCAATCCGCTGCCATTCGTCGCCATCCCCACCACGGCCGGTACCGGGGCGGAAGTCACAAAGAACGCGGTGATCAACGTCCCCGAGCAGCAGCGCAAGGTCAGCCTGCGCGATGACCGCATGCTGCCGGACCTGGCGATTGTCGACCCGTCGCTCACCGACAACACCCCGCGCGCGGTGACCCTCGCTTCCGGTCTGGATGCCCTCACCCAGGTGATTGAGCCCTGGCTGTGCACCCGGGCGAATCCTTTTACCGACGCTCTCTGCCGGGAGGCAATCCCACGCGGCATCAAAGCGCTCAGAACGCTGATGGCCAAAGAGTGTCCGGATAGCCGCGATGAGATGGCATGGGTCAGCCTGTGCGGCGGGCTGGCGCTAGCCAACGCCGGTCTCGGCGTCATTCATGGTCTTGCGGGGCCATTAGGCGGTCTGAGCAACGCCCCCCACGGCGCGCTTTGCGGCAGCCTGCTTCCCTTCGGCCTGGCGCTCAATGAAACACAAATTAGCGACGAACGCCTCCGCCAGCGTTTTGCCGACGTACGCCAGTGGCTGGCCGCCGGACTGGACGCCGATCCAAACAGCGCCTGGGAGAGCCTGCGCGAGTGGAGCCAGCGATCCGGTCTGGGCAATCTGCGCGAGCTCGGCGTCCCTCGCGAAGCGCTGGAACCCGCGGCCCTCGCCGCCAGCAGCTCATCCTCCATGAAGGCTAACCCGGTTATGCTGACCAGCGAGCAGCTGCTGGAAATGCTGGAGGCCGCGTGGGAGTAATGGCTTAATCGCAAAAGCGCATGGAAATTTAGATTTTGTTGCAAAACGAAATCTCCGAATTTTTCGGCGCAATACGAAGCGGTTAAAATAGTTTTAATTCGCCAGGTCAACGAGTTAAAGGAGAAACCCCAGGCTGAAGGTTTAGAAAAAAGCGTGATCTAACGCACACTTCTCTTTTCGTTTCCCGCTGCGAATGTCTAAGCTTAATAGACAGGTCGGGCGCGCCCGGCATCCTCTACTGACGCAATCCGGAGGTCCGTACCACTATGTTCAGCCAGAAATTACGCAACGTTGATGACGATGAGCTCAGGATCGAGATCGATCCGTGCTACGAAGCCGATCCGTATGAGTTAAAGCTGGATGAAATGTTCGACGCCGAACCCGAACCGGAGATCATCGAAGGGCTGCCCGCCTCGGATGCCCTGACCCCTGCCGATCGCTATCTGGAACTGTTCGCTCACGTCCAGAAGTCACGAATTTTCGCCGATAGCAAAACCTTCCCCGACTGCGCGCCGAAGCAGGACCCGCTGGATATTTTGATTCACTACCGTCGCGTAAGACGCACTCCCGGATTCGATCTCCGCCAGTTTGTTGAAGATCACTTCTGGCTGCCGGATAGCCGCGCCGAGGATTACGTCTCAGATCCTAATCGATCGTTAAAAGAGCATATTGATAACCTGTGGCCCGTGCTGACCCGCGAGCCGCAGGATCATATACCCTGGTCGTCGCTGTTGGCGCTGCCGCAGTCTTATATCGTTCCCGGTGGCCGTTTTAGCGAAACCTACTACTGGGATTCCTACTTCACCATGCTGGGGCTGGCGGAAAGCGGCCGCGAAGATCTGCTGAAGTGCATGGCCGACAACTTCGCGTGGATGATTGAAATCTATGGCCATATTCCCAACGGCAACCGCACTTATTATCTCAGCCGCTCGCAGCCCCCGGTGTTTGCCCTGATGGTTGAACTGTTTGAAGAAGATGGCGTCCGCGGCGCTAAGCGGTACCTTGACCATCTGCATATGGAGTACAGCTTCTGGATGGACGGCGCGGAATCGCTGATCCCCAATCAGGCCTACCGCCACGTGGTGCGGATGCCGGACGGCTCGCTGCTGAACCGCTACTGGGACGATCGCGATACGCCGCGCGATGAGTCATGGCGGGAAGATGTCGAAACGGCGAAGCACTCCGGGCGCCCGCCGAACGAGGTCTATCGCGACCTGCGCGCCGGGGCGGAGTCCGGCTGGGATTACTCCAGCCGCTGGCTGCGGGATATCACCCGGCTGGCGAGCATCCGCACCACCCAGTTTATCCCCATTGATTTGAATGCCTTCCTGTTCAAGCTGGAGAATACCATCGCCAACCTCTCCGGCCTGAAGGGCGACCGGGAAACAGAGGCCGCTTTTCGCCAGAAGGCCAGCGAGCGCAGGGCGGCGGTAACCCGCTATCTGTGGGATGACGAAAGCGGCTGTTTCCGCGATTACGACTGGCGCCGCGAGCAGCTGGCGCTGTTTTCCGCCGCCAGCATCGTCGCGCTGTATGTCGGCATGGCGACCCATGAACAGGCCGACAGGCTCGCCGACGCGGTACGCGCCCGCCTGCTCACCCCCGGCGGTATTATGGCGACCGAATATCAAAGCGGTGAGCAGTGGGATAAGCCCAACGGCTGGGCGCCGCTGCAGTGGATGGCGGTACAGGGTTTTAAAATGTACGGCCAGGATCCGCTGGGCGATGAGATAGCCCAAAGCTGGCTGCAAACGGTGAATCATTTCTATAAACAGCACTATAAGCTGATTGAAAAGTACCATATCGCCAGCGCCACGCCCCATGAAGGCGGAGGCGGTGAATATCCGCTCCAGGATGGCTTTGGCTGGACGAATGGCGTGGTGCGCCGGCTTATCGGCCTGTACGGCGAACCGTTGTAAAAGCGGACTATTCCCGCGGTCGATGTCCTGCTATGTTCATGGCATCGACTTTCGCCGGAAGCCCAGCTATGCCTGAACTGGTTACCCCACGTCTGCGTTGCTCACCGCTGCAGCTTGACGACTGGCCCTTTTTTCTCAGCTTACAGCAAGACCCCCAGGTGATGCTTTACGTCGCAGATCCCCGCCCGGTAGCGGACATTCGTGATGCTTTTGATTCCCGGCTTCCCGCGTGGTCGCCGGGCGCGGCCCACTGGCTGTGCCTGGTGGTGCGCGACCGCTACACCCACGCTCCCCTGGGCCTCACCGGCTATCAGCACCACGCTCCCGACAGCGCTGAATCGGGTTTTCTGTTCGTTCCCCGGGCGCAGGGCAAAGGTTACGGCTATGAGTCTCTGCGCGCGCTGTGCGATTACGCTTTCTCCGCCGGCGGCATCCGGCGGCTTACGGCAACCGTCACCGCGGGCAACCTGGCGTCAAAGAATCTGCTGCAAAAGGTTGGTTTTCATCAGGAAGGTGAGCTGCGCGAATGCTACTGGCTCAACGGTCGCTGGCACAACGATTGGCTGTTTGGCCTGCTGCGCCGCGATTACCACCAGCCTGGGCCATCTGGCGAATAGGGCGCGACGCGCTTTTCCTCTACACTGCAGGCCGACAACAGAGGAAGCGATAAATGTCCCCAACGATACCACCGCTAAGCCTGCAGGGCCTCGAGTTTATTAAGCGCGCCCAGGGATTAGCGCTCGTCCCCTATCGGGACGAAAGCGGCCTGCGCGTGATTGGCTACGGCCACGTTCTCAACGATTTCGAGACGTTCAGCCACTTCACGCGCGAGGTCGCGGAGACCTTACTTACCGTGGATCTACTGCAATGCCAGCGCGAGCTTAAGCGCAGCCTCCGGGTTACGCTTAATCAAGCGCAATATGATGCGCTGGTCTCTTTAGCCTTTAGCTGCGGGCCGGCGTCTCCAGCGCTTAATAGTGTTTTGACGCATCTTAACCAGCAGCGGTTCGCTGAGGCACTTAAAGCATGGGAAAATATTCGCAGCGGCCGCGAACAGCGGCGCGAAGAGTGCGCACGATTCAAAGCCAGAACCGATTAAGTTTCGCTAATGCTATTAAAAATTATCGCCGCCTGGGTACGATTCTTCACATCAAGCCGGCGATAGAGCAACTCGAGGTGGGCCTTTACCGTGCCGGCGCTAATATTTAACGTACGGCTAATCTCTTTATTTGAATCACCGGCGGCCAGCAGCTGTAAAATCTCACGCTGGCGCTGGCTTAAATGAACCCGTTTATTATCGCTCACCTCCGCCATTATTAATCCATCGTCCGGCAAGCAGGGCATCCCCCGCCGGAGACGGTTGATGGTCTGAGCGAAAGTGGGCAAACTTTCCTCGCGCTGCAGAATGGCCCGTACATTATAAGACAGCGCGCGCTGTAGCCAGTGCTTATTATCTTCAGAAACGATCAGCAGGACCTGAGCGTGTGGGAAGCGACGCTGTTTTTCCTGCAACAACCCGCAGCAAAACTCACTGTGCATATCACCGTCCAGAATGAGCAGCGCTTCCGGATGCGCCGTCAGCGTCTGCCAGAGCTGTTCAGCCTGACAGGTGCCAAAAATATCAATTTCAGGAATGTATTGCTGTAGACCCGTTTTCATTCCATGAATAAATATCGACTGCCTGTCAAACATGATTACCTGCATGGATTTCTCTCCATCAAAGAAAGGCCTGATTAAATCACGGGGAATGGTAATATCAGCAAGAAAAAAGCACTCGCCGTTTGGCCTGGGGCATTTTACCGATAAGGAGGATTAACTAAATATCATATATATGAATAGTTACAGGCCTTATTGATACCATTACTTATTCACAATATTTATTACATTTGACTTAAGGAAATCCTTAATCAGGCGGGCAAGAAAAAATAAAATAATATTAATTTTCTAGTTTAAACGAAGCCGAAAACGCAGGTGATGGCGAAATGAGGAAAGTCCTTTACGAAATAAGAAAGCGCATGAAATGCGTTAGCCCCTCCATACTCTATGGAGGGGCGCGGGATTACAAGAACATCCCACCGGAGACTTCTACGCGCTGGGCGTTCATCCAGCGCAGGTTATCGCTAAGCAGCGCGGCGATGGCATCGCCAATATCATCCGGCAGCCCCACTCTTCCGAGCGCCGTTTGCGCGGCAATATGCTGATTCACCTGCGCGTTATCCCTGACCACACCGCCGCCAAAATCGGTTTCAATCGCGCCGGGCGCGATGATATTGACCGAAATTCCGCGCGCGCCCAGCTCCTTCGCCTGGTAGCGCGTCAGCACCTCCATCGCGCCTTTCATTGAGGCGTAGGCCGCATAGCCCGGCAGCGCGAAACGCGCCAGTCCGCTGGAAACATTGAGGATCCGCCCCCCGTCCTGCAATAACGGCAACAGGCGTTGGGTGAGGAAAAACGGCCCCTTGAACTGGATGTTCATTAATTCATCAAACTGCGCCTCGCTGGTTTCAGCAAAGGGGATATTCAGGCCAATTCCGGCATTGTTCAATAAATAGTCGAAGGTCTCCCGCTGCCAGCGCTGCTGAAGCACTTCTCTTACCTTCTGAGCAAAACTGTCGAAACTGCTAACATCACCGACGTTTAGCGGTAATGCCGCAGCTTTCACGCCCGTTTGCTCAATTTCAGCCACCACGTCCAGCGCTGCCTGCGCATTGCTGTTCCAGGTCAGAATAATATCGGTTCCCTTTGCCGCCAGCTTCAATGCGGCGTTTTTTCCCAGTCCACGGCTACCGCCGGTGACTAAAGCGATACGTTGCGTCATCAGAAAACCCCTTCTTGGTTGCGTTTGCATAGTTGAAGAGCTTATTAGCTGCTATAAAAACAATAAATATGGCAAATTACGTTTTACTGTTTCTTATTGAACAACAATAGGCCGCCGGGATGGATAAAATTCACGCAATGCAGCTGTTTATTAGGGTAGCGGAGCTGGAAAGTTTTTCCCGCGCCGCCGACACTCTTGGCCTGCCGAAAGGAAGCGTATCGCGCCAGATTCAGGCGCTGGAGAGCCACCTTGGCGCTCGCCTGCTGCACCGCACGACCCGCCGGGTGCAGCTAACCCAGGACGGCATGGTTTACTATGAACGCGCCAGAGACCTGCTCAGCAATCTTGAAGAGCTGGACGGCATGTTTCAGCTCGACCCCTCCAGCATCAGCGGGCGTCTGCGGGTTGATATGCCCGTCGCAGTCGCGAAAAAGCTGGTCATTCCACAGCTGCCGGCATTTCTGCAGCAGTATCCCGGCATCGAACTGGAGCTCAGCAGCAGCGATCGGTTAGTCGACGTGGTTCGCGAGGGCTTTGACTGCGTGGTGCGCGTCGGTACGCTGAAAGATTCCGGGCTCATTGCGCGGCCGCTGGGCAAGCTAACGCAAATCAACTGCGCCAGCCCGCAGTACCTGACGCGCTTCGGCTATCCGCAATCGCTGGACGATCTCGCCGATCATGCGCTGATCCACTACGCCAGCAATCTGGGCGTTCGTCCGCTCGGATTTGAAGTGGTCAGCGATGGCGCGGTTCGCTGGGTTAAAGCGGGCGGCGTGCTTACGGTCAATAGTACCGAGACCTATCAGGCGTCGTGTCTGGCAGGACTGGGGATTATTCAGGTTCCACGGGTAGGCGTTCGCGAAGTGCTGCGCAGCGGCGAACTGATCGAAATTCTTCCCCACTACCGCGCCGAACCGCTGCCGGTGTCGCTCATTTACCCGCACCGGCGCAATCTCTCGCGGCGGGTACATCTGTTTATGGAGTGGCTCGGCGGGCTGATGAAAAACTACGTTGATTAGTCCGCATGATGAAAAATCCGTATTTGAGAGCGTGCCGATATTTTCTGCCGGGTGTCGAATGAGGCCTGACTCAGAATAAAAAACCAGCTATAACACCATGTTATCAACTTCCCGTAGGCCCGGACAATGGCAAAAGAGCGCGCTTCAACCGCCCTCTGATTCATACACCGGATGGCCCCGGTACGCCTTATCCGCGATTTTACGTATATAATTTTGATGAATAACGCTGTAAAAAAGGAAGAAATAATTTATGACGCCGGAAAACGACCCTCAACGCCCAACCGAGGATCCGGGCCAGCAGCCGGATAAAAACAAAAGCGCGATGGCTGCGATAAACGACTCTACCGTGGCGAAAAAAGCCAACCAGGCGCTGAAAAGCGTCACCGGAACGGCGGAAAAAGTTCAGCGTAACCATATGGTCGCCCATATCATCCGCGCCGCGGAGCGCTTCAACGACAGGCTGGGTAATCAGTTTGGCGCGGCAATCACCTACTTCTCATTTTTATCGATGATCCCAATCCTGATGGTCTCTTTTGCGGCCGCCGGTTTTGTGCTGGCCTCGCATCCCACGCTGTTACAGGACATCTTCGATAAAATCCTGCTTAACGTTAGCGACCCGACGCTGGCGGCAACGCTGAAAAATACCATCAATACCGCCGTACAGCAGCGTACCGCCGTCGGTATCGTGGGTCTGCTGGTGGCGCTCTACTCTGGCATTAACTGGATGGGCAACCTGCGTGAGGCCATTCGCGCCCAGTCGCGCGACGTCTGGGAGCGCACGCCGCAGGATCAGGAGAAAATCTGGGTAAAGTATTTCCGCGACTTTATCTCCCTGATCGGCCTGCTGGTGGCGCTGGTCATTACCTTGTCGATCACCTCCATCGCCGGCTCGGCCCAGCAGATGATTATCTCAGCGCTTTATCTTGATTATATTGAGTGGCTGAAACCGGCGTGGCGGCTGATTGGCCTCGCTATTTCCATCTTCGCCAACTATCTGCTGTTTTTCTGGATTTTCTGGCGACTCCCGCGCCACCGACCTCGCCGTAAGGCGCTGATTCGCGGCACCCTGATTGCGGCCGTCGGCTTTGAGGTAATCAAAATCATCATGACCTGGACGCTACCGGCGCTGGTGAAATCCCCATCCGGGGCGGCATTCGGTTCGGTGTTGGGGATAATGGCCTTCTTCTATTTTTTCGCCCGCCTGACGCTGTTCTGCGCCGCATGGATTGCCACCGCCGAATATAAAGACGACCGCCGGATGCCGGGCAAAGCCCACGACTAAACCATCAATGGGCTGAATAAAAGACGCAAAATTCAGCCCAACCTGGCATTTCAGCATATAAATCCAACATGTAACTTTTATTTAACCTAAACCTGGTTTTATCGACCATTATTTTAATTTTGTGAAGCATTTCATAGAAGTTATTTTTCTGGCACAGAAATTATTCACTTTTTGCTTCTTTTTTGGTCTCCATCGCCCCTTGTTACAGATTGAAATGTCCCCAAGGCTGTGGCTATATGGCCTTTCGTTCGCAAAAAATAAGAAAGATCTATGCAAGCCACAGCCACAACACTCGACAACGCGCAGGACACCGTTCCGGTTAACTCACGCAATAAAGTCGTCGTCGCCTCACTCATTGGTACCGCCATCGAGTTCTTCGACTTCTATATCTATGCCACCGCGGCGGTCATTGTATTTCCGCATATTTTCTTCCCGCAGGGCGATCCCGCCGCCGCGACGCTACAATCGCTGGCGACCTTCGCTATCGCCTTTATTGCGCGCCCTATCGGTTCAGCAGTCTTTGGCCACTTCGGCGACCGCGTAGGCCGTAAAGCGACCCTCGTCGCCTCGCTGCTGACGATGGGGATCTCCACCGTGGTTATCGGCCTGCTGCCCGGCTATGAAACCATTGGCATTATGGCGCCGGTGCTGCTGGCGCTGGCGCGCTTTGGTCAGGGGCTCGGCCTTGGCGGCGAATGGGGCGGCGCGGCGCTGCTGGCGACGGAAAACGCCCCGCCGCGCAAGCGCGCGCTGTATGGCTCATTCCCACAGCTGGGCGCGCCTATCGGCTTCTTCTTCGCGAACGGCACCTTCCTGCTGCTCTCCTGGCTGCTGACCGACCAGCAGTTTATGGAATGGGGCTGGCGTATGCCGTTTATCTTCTCCGCCGTGCTGGTCATTATCGGCCTGTACGTCCGCGTTTCGCTGCACGAGTCGCCGGTGTTCGCTAAGGTAGCCGCCGCGAAAAAACAGGTCAAAATCCCGCTGGGCACGCTGCTGACCAAACACGTGCGCGTCACCGTTCTCGGCACCTTTATCATGCTGGCGACCTATACGCTGTTTTACATCATGACCGTCTACTCCATGACCTTCAGCACTGCCGCCGCACCGATTGGCCTCGGCTTGCCGCGTAACGAAGTGCTGTGGATGCTGATGATGGCGGTTATCGGTTTTGGCGTGATGGTGCCGGTTGCGGGCCTGCTGGCGGATGCATTCGGCCGTCGTAAGAGCATGGTTGTGATTACGACCCTGATCATCCTCTTCGCGCTGTTTGCCTTTAAACCGCTGCTTGGTTCCGGCAACCCGCTGCTGGTCTTTGCCTTCCTGCTGATTGGCCTGAGCCTGATGGGGCTGACCTTTGGCCCCATGGGCGCGCTGCTGCCGGAGCTGTTCCCGACGGAAGTTCGCTATACCGGCGCATCGTTCTCCTATAATGTCTCGTCGATCCTCGGGGCGTCCGTCGCACCGTATATCGCAGCCTGGCTGCAGGGCAACTACGGTCTGCCTGCGGTGGGGCTCTATCTGGCCGCCATGGCGGCGCTGACGATGATCGCGCTGCTGCTGACTCACGAAACGCGTCATCAATCGCTGTAACTCTCCCTCCACGCCCCTGGCCATCCGGCCAGGGGCGTCTCTCCTTGCCCACTATTTTTTCATCTGCGACAGGATTGCCCGACACTGGTTCGCCTCGCCTTCGGCGGGTGAGATCAGCGCCAGCAGCGCGGCGGCCGGCGTCACCAGGGTCGCCAGCGCTGCCGCCACCGCGCCGCGGGCAATCAGCGGACCCGCCTTTACGCCCGCATTCGGCGACTTAAAGGTGCCGCGCACGTAGAGCGGTGAACGCAGGGTGATAATGCGGAATCCCTTGCTTTCCGGATCGATGGTCAGGTCGAGCTGCTCCGACGCAAAGCTGGCGGTACCGGTGACGTTGATCAGCGCGTTTTCGGTATCAAAAGCAAACACCTGCGGCCGGGCGACGCCGTTGACCACGTCGATATTGGCCGCCGCGCAGTTCACCCGCACCTCATCATCGCCAAAGATCTGCCCGATGATAAAGTTACCAACGTTCAGGCCAAGGATCTCCATCAGGTTGCGGCTAATTAAACCGTCGTTCATCAGCAGCTTCAGGTTACCGTTACTGTTGCCCAGCAGCGCGGCGACGGAGTTGCCGGTACCGCGAAGCTGCACATCGCCGTTCATTTCGCCGAGGGTTTTCTGCATCATCTCCACGTTTGGCATCAGCGCTTTCAGCTTCAGGCGGCGCGCCTGCAGGTTCGCCGTCCCCTGCAGCGGTTTTTTATCCCCTTCAAGATGAATGCTGCCGGCAATCGTGCCGTTGGCCAGCCCCAGACGCAGCGGCTGCAGGCGCAGGTCGCCCTGTTCGAGGATCACGTGGGTGGAGAGGTCGCTGATGGGGAGCGTGCCGCCGTGCTCAATGCGCCGTCCTTTAAAGCGCACATCGGCATCCATCACCTGCCACTTATCGGTTTCAAAGCGGTCATACGGCAACACTTTTCCGGCCGGCTGCGGGGAGGCCTCGCCTTTGCGCCGTTCGGTCTGGCTGCCTTTACCGCCGGAATCGACGCCAATCAGCGGGCCCAGATCCGCCAGCCTTAGCTGTCTGGACTCAAGGTCGCCCTCCAGCTTAGGCCGGGGTTTACCGGTGGTGTAGGTCAGCGAGCCGTGGATATCGCTCTCGCCGATGCGGCCATTAAAATCCTGATAGGCGAAGCGTGAACCGTTTTTTTCCTTGAAGGTGGCCCGCAGATGCCCGTCGGTCGAAAAGGCCGGCGTATCCGGCAGCAGCACGCCGGTCAGGTCATAGAGATCGCCCAGCGAGTCCCCGGAAAACTTCAGCCGCAGATCGACGCCGCCGAGGTTAAGCGGATCGCTGACCGTACCGGTAAACGCGACCCGGGTATTGCCGGAACGAAAATCCCCCTGCAGGGGGAACGGCGTCCCTTCGCTGCGCAGCGCCAGCATGCCGCCGATTTTGCCGCTACCGGAGAGCGGTTGTCCGTTATAGCTCCCTTTCGCCTGCAGGCCGAAGACGTAATCGCCCACTTTCTGCGGCTGCCCTTTCCCCTTCTCGCCGGTCACTTCACTGAACGCCAGCGGCTTACCGAGCGGATCAACCACGACCGTCACGTCAGCGCGCGACACTTTGTCATCAACGGCAATCTTGCTGCGATCGAAAAGAATATTGTCGAGGCGGAAAGACCAGCTGGAAGGCGCCGCATCTTTCTCCGACGACCCCGCCGAAGCCAGATCGAAAGTCCAGTTGTTGGTCTTCTCCGAAAGTCGGATCAGCCGCGCGTCGGGCTGTTCAAGCTTAATCCACGGCAGATAGACCGTTTTGCTGAGCAGCGCCAGCGGGGCGAGCGTCGCCTCAACGCGCGGCAGGTGGACCATCGTGACCTGCGGAATATCAGGGGGGTTGCCAAGGACGATATCTTCAGCATGAACGTGCGGCCAGGGGATCCAGCTTCGCCAGCCGCTCTCGCCGGGCTGGCGTTCCCAGACGACGCCCAGATCGCCGCGAATCGCGAACGGGCGGTTCAGCTCGGCAGAGACTTTCTGGTTGATCGTCGGCTTCAGGCGGTTCCAGTCAAAGGTCGCCAGCACGATAAAAAGCAGAACGATCAGTACGACAATCGTTCCCAGGATAATAGCCACGGTTTTTCGGGTTCTGCTCATCCCTTCTGCACTCCTTTTGCGTCTCGTCAGTCCTGAATATAGTTGAGAAACGCCATTTGCTCCGCCGAATGAGGTTTTCGTCACATAATCCGCGTCAGGTCAAAAAAATAATGGAACGTTGTTTTAATATCATTGACCATCAAAGCGCCCCAGCGCACACTAGGGCTAATATTGATTTAATTTCAGGTCATCACTATGTCGAAGAAAATTGCCGTCATTGGCGAATGCATGATTGAGCTGTCAGAGAAAGGCGCGGCGGTTAATCGCGGCTTTGGCGGCGACACCTTAAACACTTCCGTCTACATCGCTCGCCAGACCGACGCCAGTGCGCTGGGCGTGCACTACGTTACCGCTCTGGGCACGGATACCTTCAGCCAGCAGATGCTCGAATCCTGGCAGCGCGAGAACGTTCAGACTGACCTGATTCAGCGCATGGCCGACCGTTTACCGGGCCTCTACTACATCGAAACCGACGAGAGCGGCGAGCGCACCTTTTACTACTGGCGCAACGAAGCCGCGGCGAAGTTCTGGCTGGAGAGCGAGCAGTCTGCGAGCATCTGCGAAGAGCTGGCGACCTTTGATTATCTGTATCTTAGCGGGATCAGCCTGGCGATCCTCAGCCCGACCAGCCGCGAGAAGCTGCTGACCCTGCTGCGTGAGTGCCGGGCGAACGGCGGCAAAGTTATCTTTGATAACAACTATCGCCCGCGCCTGTGGAGCAGCAAAGAGGAGACGCAGCAGGTTTATCAGCAGATGCTGAGCTGCACCGATATCGCCTTCCTGACCCTCGATGACGAAGACGCGCTGTGGGGCGAGAAGCCGGTTGCGGAAGTGATTGCCCGCACCCACGCCGCCGGCGTGGAAGAAGTGGTGGTTAAGCGCGGCGCAGACTCCTGCCTGGTGGCGATTGCCGGCCAGCCGCAGCGGGAAGTCCCGGCCGTTAAGCTGCCGAAAGAGAAAGTGGTTGATACCACCGCGGCGGGCGATTCGTTCAGCGCCGGCTACCTGGCCGTGCGCCTGACCGGGGGCGATGCTGAGTCGGCGGCCAAACGCGGGCACCTGACCGCCAGCACGGTGATCCAGTATCGCGGCGCGATTATCCCGCGCGAGGCGATGCCGCAGTAATTTCGATGGCGTTACGCCCGCCGGCGAGAATCCCGAGCAATAGTTAAAACAGATTAGCCATAAACCTCACCGGATAGCCACGCTATCCGGTTTTGCTTTACTGTGCGGGAGGGATATCCGTCGCTTCGTTACGCCCTTCCACAACATCACCGGCGGCGCTCGACGACGCTGCGGCCGCTGGCGCGGGCGCCATCAGCTTTTCCCACGTCGCCTGCAGTTCCTTCATGTTGTATTCCGGCTCACCCTGCGGCTGCTGCAACACCAGCGCCATATCCTGCGACAGCTGCTGACGCAGGTACTGATTCAGCATGTCGACCGTCAGCGAATTGAGAAACTCCTGGCGCAGTTTCTGATACTGCTCGGGCGCGATATCCACCACCTGATTTTGCAACGAACGCATCCGCTGGCTAATCAGGATGTACGTATCGGTGCGCGCATAGGTGGCAAACAGCTTCTGCAGTTCGAGGTTTTTCTGCGCGATCAGGGCATCAAACTCCTCCTGCGGCAGGCCGCGATCGCGGACTTTCGCCAGCTCGCGCGCCACGGTCGTTAAGTTGGCGTTCAGGCGCTCGCCCGGCGACTCGATATTGATCGCGCACTGGGCGCGCTGGTAGAGCACGCGGCAGTCAAAGCCAAGGCCGATATCCTTGATATTACTTTTGCTCAGATTCTGCTGTACGTGCCAGAACAACGCTTCCCGGGCAAGATCGTCGCGCCAGTAGCGCTGCAGCGCGACCGAGTCGCGGATCGGCTGCCACGGCGCATCCCACATCAGCGACAGCTTATCCTGGCGCACCGCATCGGTCATGATGCTGACCGGCGTCGTCGGCAGCGGCGACAGCGTAGGAACCGCCACCGGCGTTTCGCGCTTGCCCTTCAGGCCGCCGAAAGTTTTGTTGATTTGTTCCGCGACGCTGCGGCTATCCACGTTGCCGACCACAATCAGGGTCATGGCATCCGGCGTGTACCACTTGTGGTAATACTCTTTTAGCTGAGCAATATCCACCGGCTGCTTCAGCGGCGCCGCCGGATCGTGCCCCAGCATGGTGGAGCCTTTTAGCCGATAGCGCCACCAGCCTTCTTTGGTATCCGCAGGCCAGGTTGCCACCATGTCTTCGCCCTGCAGCGCGTGGTTGACGGTTTCCGGGGCGATCGACATTTTACCGCTGGCGCTGGCCAGCCAGCTCAGCGCCTCTTTCAGCAGGTCGTTACGGTTATTCGGTATGCTCAGGTTAAACAAACTGTAGTCATAAGAGACGATAGCGGGCGGCAGAGGACGCTTCGGGTCAATACTCTGCTGCCATAGCGAACGGGCCTGCATGGTCGGGAGGCCACCGTTTTGCGTCAGCGCGAGGCGCGGGATAAAGTGGCTAAAGCCGCTCTGCTGAGTGCTTTCGCTCAGCGAGCCAATATTCACGGACAGGCGAACTTCGATACGATCGCTGGGACGCTGCGGGGTGGCTAAAACCTGCCACTGAAACCCATTCGCCAGTGTCCCCTGTTGCCAGGCCGGGTCCGGCTGGAGCGCTTCTGCCTGCACATAACCGACCGTCGCCATCATCAGCAAACCACCGGTTAAGAGTCGAATTTTTGTGCCCTGCATGTGAACCCCTGATGAACAATCCTGGTTACAACAGCGGCCCACGGGAGGGCCGCCGAAAAAATATGGTGAGTTAAGTACGTCGGTTAGACCACACGGAGATGAAAATGTCGCATGTTGACGTGAAATAAACATAAGGGTCACCGCCGCGCAAGCGACAGTGACCCCTAATTATGCGCAGGAGCCCGTAGTCCAGCAAGGGACAACGGGCCTAACAGATGGATTTATGAGGATAATTCGTGCGATTTGCTTGCCGGAGTACGGTTGTTCAGCACATCATCCAGCTGTTTCGCGTCCAGCTCTTTGACCCATTTAGCGACAACGATAGTCGCGACGCCGTTACCCACCAGGTTGGTCAGCGCGCGCGCCTCGGACATAAAGCGGTCGATGCCAAGAATGAGTGCCAGACCGGCGACCGGCAGGTGCCCGACGGCGGAAATCGTCGCCGCAAGGACGATAAACCCGCTGCCCGTCACCCCCGCCGCGCCTTTTGAGGAGAGCAGCAGCACCACCAGCAGGGTGATCTGATGGAAAATATCCATATGGCTGTTCGTCGCCTGGGCGATAAACACCGCCGCCATCGTCAGGTATATTGAGGTGCCATCGAGGTTAAAGGAGTACCCCGTCGGGATCACCAGCCCCACCACCGACTTGCGGCAGCCCAGCTTCTCCATCTTATCGAGCATACGCGGCAGCGCCGACTCGGATGAAGAGGTCCCCAGGACAATCAGCAGCTCTTCACGGATATAGCGGATAAATTTAAAGATGCTGAAGCCGGTGGCTTTGGCGATCGACCCCAGCACCACCACCACAAACAGGATGCAGGTGATATAGAAGCAGACGATCAGTTGGCCAAGCTGCACCAGCGTACCGACGCCGTATTTGCCAATGGTAAAGGCCATGGCCCCGAACGCGCCAATCGGCGCCAGGCGCATGATCATATTGATGATGCCGAATATCACCTGCGAGAAGCTTTCGATAACGTTAAAAATCAGCTGGCCTTTGCTGCCGAGGCGATGCAGCGCGAAACCAAACAGCACCGCAAACATCAGCACCTGCAGAATGTTGCCGCTGGCAAAAGCGCCAATCACGCTGCCGGGGATAATATCGAGCAGGAACGCTACGATGCCCTGATCTTTCGCCTGTTCGGCGTAAACCGCCACGGCCTTCGCGTCGAGGGTCGCCGGGTCAACGTTCATTCCCGCGCCGGGCTGCACCACGTTTACAATGATCAGGCCGATGATCAGCGCAATGGTACTCACGATTTCAAAGTAGAGCAGCGCCACCGCCCCGGTGCGGCCGACGGCTTTCATGCTCTCCATCCCGGCAATCCCCGTCACGACGGTACAGAAGATAACCGGGGCAATAATCATTTTAATCAGCTTAACGAAGGCATCGCCGAGGGGTTTCATCTGCGCACCCAGTTCCGGGTAAAAATGGCCCAGCAGAATACCGATCGCTATGGCCGAGAGAACCTGGACATAGAGGCTTTTAAAGAAAGAGATTTTCATAGGGTGTCCTTTGGAGATAACCACAGACCTTGAGGGGGTATTGCGTCCGTGGCTTAAAAATAACACCCATGAAACATTTCAGAAATAACGAGTGATGAAATTGAAATGTAATTGTTAATTTATTTGAGCTGACTCGCATAAGCTAACAATGTTGTTACAAACTTACATCCTCAACATCACCGGGTAAAAAACGGGCCATAAAAGCCTCAGGCGGCATGGCGCAGCCAAAAAGATACCCTTGCACCGTCTCGACGCCCGCCTCCTGCAGCCAGCGATACTGGGTATCGGTTTCGACACCCTCCGCGACAATGCGCAGATTCAGCCCCCGCGCCAGCTGGATAATCGCGGGCACCATGCTGATGTCATCGGGCAGCATATCGATAAAGACTTTATCGATTTTCAGGATGTCTACCGGCAGCGATTTAATATGCTGCAGCTGGCGCAGGCCGGCGTAGCCCATACCAAAGTCATCGAGGGCAATCCGCACGCCCGCTTCACGCAGCGGACGCAGCAGGGAAATAATCGCCTGCGGGTCGTCTATCCGACGGCTTTCGGTGACTTCCAGTACCAGCGTGCCCGGCGCGATACGATAGCGCGCGAGCAGCGCCAGCATCTCCTCGCCGCGATCGTGATGCAGCAGCTGCAGCAACGACACGTTGACCGACAGCGGCAACATGATCCCCTGATTTTGCCAGGCGGCAAGCTGCCGGCAGGCCTCTTCCATCACCCAGTAGCCGACCGGCACCATCAGCCCGCAGGCTTCGATACGCTCAATCAGATCGCCCGGCAGCGACCAGCTGCCGTCCGCCTGACGCTGACGCAGCAGCACTTCCGCACCGCACACATCGCCGCTGTGGGTATCCACCTGCGGCTGCAGCCAGATGGCAAACTGCTGGTTATCAAGCGCCGTCAAAATATCGTGCTCTTCCATTAAGCGGCGCTGCGCTTTTTCCATCTGCTGCGGATCGAAGAACTCAATCTGGTTTTTCCCTTTACGACGCGCGGTGACGGCGGCGGAAAACGCCCGACGATAGAGCTGTTCGGCATTAATTTCGCCGTTAAACATCGCGATACCGACGCTGGCGCAGGGGCGCAGCTGGATGCCGTGCAGCGGCAAACGTTCATTTAAGACAGTGAGTACTTGCTTACTTAATGTCACCGCCTGCCAGGGTTCGTCAATGCCGTGGGCCAGAATCGCGAAGTCGTAGCCGCTCACCTGAGCCAGCACCATCTGCGCCGGGATAATCGCCCGCAGCTTTTCAACCAGGGTTAGCAGCAGCATTTCACGCTGCGTCTCTTTCAGTACGCCAGCGGTATCCTGCAGCGTTTCGCAGGCGATAATCAGCAGCGCCGAGGCCTGCGGGCGGGCGACGGTTTGCTCCAGCATGGCCATCAGAAAGGCTTTGTTCGGCAGCTCGGATACCGGAAAACGAGTCGATTGCAAAGAGAGTTCGTCGTGCAGGCGCAGCAGCGTCTGCTGGTTACGGTTGTAGCTGCGCACCAGCATGCCGATTTCATCGTCATGATGGAGACGCGGCAGCGTGAGCTGATGGCCCAAACGCTCGTGCTGCGGAACATCGTTTAGCTCACGGGCGATTTTGCGCAGCGGTCGTACCATCAGACGGTTGATGCACCAGGTGATCGCCACCGTCAGAATCAGCACCAAGAGTAAGTAAGCAGTCACTAACGTTGCCAGCGCGCTCATGACGAATTTATACATGCGGTAGGAATCGGCCTGCAGCACCAGATAGGCCAGCGGCTGCGGGTTAGCCGGGCGTTCCAGGGAGTAAATTGGCAGTGAAATCTGTACCGGCAGTTCGAACATACGGGTGATCGTCACCGGTACCGGGCGTTCGGGAATAAAACGCATCCGCAGCGCCTGGAACTGGTTGGGCAGCACGACATCCGCCCGGCTGACGATGCCAGCGGGCTGAATACGGCTCAGAATGGCTTCCGCCTCAGGGATATCGGCTTTCAGGATAGCCGCTGACAGCGGTTCGCGAACGGAACGCGCGATGCTTTCTAACTGCGTGGCCGTGGTAAAGCGACTCTGCTGAACAAAGTGGAACAGAAGAATAGAACAGAAGACCAGTACAAACGCCATGGACACGCTCGCGACCATCGCCATCTGTTTAATTGTAAGTGAACGGCTGACGCGCAACGGGGTTCTCCACTGAAACTGAACGCATATCGGGTATAGGTCCCTCTCACCGATCGTTATCAGGCTGATTATATACTCAAATTGTTCGCTCACGCCCGCAAGGCCGCGAAGCAATGCCATCGGAACGCTTTCCCGGAGGCGGCGCAATGCGCCTGTCCGGGCTACAAAACCCGCAGGCGGCGCGGGCCGGTAGCCCCGGTAAGCATAGCGCGACCGGGGAACATTCCCGGGTGGCGGCTGACGCCTTACCCGGGCTACAAAATTGCCCGGCCTACACGTTCACAGCCGCCATCGGGCCGCTTTCCCGGAGGCAACGAGTATACGCGAAGAGCGCCGTGGAGTGTCGCCCTGTCGCATAATTCAGCCTAATCTGCTACCAGTCGGCATAAGGAACCAACGGCTGCGGCGGTATATCCATATCGCCCTGCCAGCCGGAAGCCGAATAGCGAACGTACAGCAGCGCATGGCTCGGGGTGTAATCCTTCGCCTGCTGGATATCCACCGCCGCCCCGACAAACCAGTTGCTGGTCACCCGTCGCTCAATCAGCGCCCGCGCGGTATAGCCGACGCCGGAACTGCTGCTGCCCTCTTCCGTAAGCTGGCTGGCATCATGGCGATACTGCGAGGGAATCAAATTGAGCAGCGGATAGCGCGCCTCGGTTTTGGTGCGTGAATGGGACCACGACACCGAACCTCCCAGCTCCCATGACCAGTTCTCCGTCCGCTGACGCCAGGTGACCGGCACCGAGAAGGAGACATATTCCTGCGGACTGTAGTAACCGCCCTGGCCCAGCGTATAGCCGCTGAGATCCTTATCGTAGTGCCAGAGCATATTGTTCAGGCCGACGGTGACCCGGCGGTTATCTTCGTTAATCACTTTATAGTAGTAGCCGGTCATCCAGCGCACGCGCCAGTTGTCGGCGACGTTTTTCCCGGTCAACTGGTCGACGCCCAGCGAAGACCAGACGCCGTTGGCCTCGCCTTTATCGTAGCTCAGACTCACACCGCCGCCGTCGGCGCGCACTCCGCCCCAGGTCTTGCCGGTATGGCCGTCGTTAGGGTTATCTTTCTGCCCGCCGAAGGCCAGCAGCGAGCTGGAGATGGGGCGTCGGTGGAGGTTAACGGTGTAGCCCAGCGGGCCAACGTCGCTGCTGTAGCTCAGGCCGCCCACCACATCAACGACGTTAAAGCCCATCGGCGTGGTACCAATATCGCCGCTCCAGGTATCGTTCTTCCAGCCCACCGCGACGCTGGCGCCGCTATCGCTTTGGTGCTTGCTGCCGCCGGTACAGGCGATTTCGCCGCAGGTACCCCAGCTCGGCGAATAGCTGCCGTCGCTCTTCGTCGAAAAACTCCCGGCGTCCATGTTCACCAGATCGGTACGGAAGAACATGCGCCCGTCGGCCAGCGGCGCGTCCACGTGCAGCATTGTGGTATGCGCTTTCAGGTCGGAATAGCCGCCGGTACCGCTGGAGCCCCAGTAATCATGCTCGAGGGTGACGTTAAGATCCTGCTGACGATAAAGATCGGCGGCGTCGCTGCGGATCCCGCGCTTCAGCCAGTCATCGCTACTGTCGTTACGCGTCAGCCGCGTAAACGTGTCGTTATCCTGCGGGCGCTCGCGGGCGACGCCGGAGGCCACCATTGCATCTTTATAGCCTTCCAGCGCCTGCTGCGGCTCGCCGTTCTGCGCCTGGAAACGCGCGGCGTCGCGCAGCACCAGCGCGCTTTCCATTGACGGCGGCTGCGCTTTCGCCTGCGGAACGATGCGGGCGAAGGTTTGCTGCGCCTGAGCGCGATCGCCCAACCCGGCCTGCGCCTGGGCGATACGCCGCTGCATATTGATAGAATCGATGTCTTCGCCCTTGAGCTGCGCCACCTGGGCGCGCGCGGCATTTTTATCGCCATCGGCAAGATACACTTCCGCCAGACCCAGACGCGCATCGCCGTTATCAGGCTGCTGACCCAGCACCCGCTGATATTCAGCAATCGCCGTCTGGCTGTCGCCGCGCTGCTGCGCCCAGTCCGCCAGCGTGAGCGCGTAGCGCACCGACGTTGGCTGCTGGTTAATCAGCGCGATCGCCCGGGCTTCCTGGCCGCTATCGCGCAGCTGATTCGCCTGGCGCAACACGTTATCGCTTTGCAGGCGTGCCTCCAGCTCGCGAATATTGTCCGTCCACTGCCCGCGCGGCAGGGCGTTAATCTGCGCCAGCGCCATCTCATCCTGATTATTCCCGGATAGATAGAGGCCGTAGGCGTAAACCCGGTCGGCATCGCCGGGCTGGCGGTTGACCATCGCGCGCATGATCGCATCGGCTTCGCTGCGGCTGCCCGCGCTGACCAGATCCCGCGACAGGCGGTAGGCGATCCACACGCTATCCGGGTCCAGCGCCAGCCGTCTGCGCTGCACTTCCGCCGCCTGCGCCCAGTTGCCCTGGCTCTCCAGCGCTTCGGCCTGTTTCTCCAGCCGATCGTTCGTCAGGCTGCGTTCGATATCATCAATGCTGCGCCGCTGGCCCGGCGACAGGCTGGCGATGTACGCGCTGGCTTTTTCCGGCGATTCGGCGCGATACAGATTCGCCAGACCGCGCACCGCCAGGCTGTTGCCGCGATCCATTCGCAGCGCGCGCTGGTAGTAGCGCTCCGCCGCCGCGTTTTCTTTACGCGCCGCCGCCACGTCCCCCAGCCCCAGCACCGCATAGCTGTCGGTATTGTCTATGCGCTGCGCCTGGGCGTAATTATTTTGCGCCTGCGCCAGCTGGCCGCTTTTCAGGGCGCTATCGCCCTGCTTAATCAGCAGCCAGTAGCGGTTAGTCTTGAGCAGGCTATCCCACTTATCGCGGCTCGGGCTATCCGGGTCCATTTTGATGGCTTTACTCAACTGGGCAACCGCCCGCGCCCGATCGCCGCGCTGGGAGTACGCCTGACCCAGTGCGCCAACCGCGTCGCTGTCTTTGGCATCCGCCCGTACGGCCTGCTGCAAATCGGCCACGGCCGCCGAACCTTTCCCGGCCTTCACCGCCGCCAGCCCCTCCGCGCGGTCGCGGAACGTCGGGTCTTTTAGCTGCGTCTGCTGCTGATCGAGCAGGACGCGGGCATTGGCCGAGGTGGAACCGGTGGGAAACTGCATGAGAAAGCGCTGCAGCGCCTGCACGCTGGCCCGGCTGACCGGCATGCTTTTCACTTCGTTAAACCAGATGTCCGCCGCGATACCGCGGCCCGCCGCCGAGCGGGACATCTGCTCCAGATAAGCAAATCCCTCTTCGGGCTTATTATCGCCAAACATCTGTTTCGCCAGCGCCGTTTGCAGCGAGACGTTGCCCGGCAAGCGGGCATTAAGTTTTTTCAGCTGATTGATGCCTTCGGTATGACGGGCGGGCAGCCGCGCCACCAGCGTCCAGTACTCGATCGCCGCGTCATCATCATCAGGAACGCCGTTAAACAGCTTCTCGTAAGCGGCGATGGCTTCATCAACCTTCCCGGCCACGCCCAGCAGACGAGCCTGCTGCAGCTCCTGGCGACCATCGCCGGTGCTGCTTTTCATCTCGTCGCGCGAGGCTTTCAGCTCCGGCGATTCCGGCGCCAGCTTCGCCAGACGCTCCAGCTGCTGCTTCGCGCCGGCGGTATCGCCCTGGCGGAGAAGATAGCGCATCCGCGCGGCAACAACGTCCGGGTTATTCGGGTCGATCAATTCCAGGCGATAGAGCGACTGGCGCACCAAATCCTCACGTTTGCTGGCCTCGCCGAGGCGGACCTGCTCCAGTAGATGCTCCTGAACAGGGGTAGTCGCGGCATGCGCCAGCGGCATCAGCGCGACGCCCAGGGAGAGAGTGAATAAGCTTAGTGAGAACTTGTGCATTCCTGGTTCCAGTCAGGCCGTAATTCACCGCCGGCGGTGAAACGAAAACGGTGTTGATCCCATCCCTGGCCGAAAAGGGTCAGGACCGCGCTGTAGTAAGCATCCGCGCCGGGATAGTTATCGGCGACGCGCTGGCGCTGAATGGCGCGGGCATCTTCCTTCTGCAAGAAAGGCAGTAGCGCCGCGGAGAAGCCAACCGGACCGTTACCGGTAGTTTTACCGGTCGCGATGTTGGTTTTTTCTGGCGGCACGCCCTGTGCAACCGTCTGGGCCGCCATCGGTTTAAAGCGCGCCAGCAGGGGGGCTTTTTGCTTATCGCCGTCATCGAGCATACCGGTCCACAGATAGACGCGGATGGCGTCATAGCTGCCGATAATCGGTTTATCCGCTTTTAGCTGCCAGCCTTTCCCTTTCTGGTAGCGCACCCAGTCAGGCGAGAAGCCTTTTGGCGCGGTCTCCAGCAGCAGACGCAGATTGTTGTCGCGTATTTTCGGCCAGGGTGCGCCATAAGCGGCAAAATAGGTTGCCAGCTGCGGCGGCAGATAGCCGGGATTAAAACGCCAGCCGCCGTCATCAACAAAGCCGACTTTTCCCGGCAGTACCAACGGCCCCAGTCCCGGCACCGTGGCGACCTCTTCTTCGGCAATGCGCGCCAGCAGCGCCTTGCCCACCTCGGTATACTGAGGCGTGTCCCACAGACGTCCGGCCTCCAGCAGCGCCCAGGCTATCCACAGGTCGGAGTCAGAGGCTGAATTGTTGTCCAGCACCGTCCACTGGTCATCGCTCTTTTTCCCCCACAGCCAGCCCGGCAGGTGCGCGCGCAGATCGCCCTCGGCAAGATTATTTTGCGTCCACTCAAACAGCTTGCGGAAGCCGTCGCGATCGTTAGCCGCCAGAGCAAAGAACAGCCCGTAGCTTTGTCCTTCCGAGGTGGTGATTTTTCGCGCATCGCTGGGATCGATAACCCGACCTTCGGCGCTGACGTACTCTTTTTTAAACTGCTCCCAGGCCGGCCACTGGCAGGCGGCGCTCACCTGCGCCGCCGCCAGCATCAATACCGATAACACCACACTACGTACCGCGTTCATCATCAATTACTCATCATCAAGATCGAGGCGGCGACGGCTGATAATACGCAGCATGCGCCACAGTACCCATGCCAGCAGAACAATGCTGACCGCCGCCAGAATCGCCAGCAGCACCGGATGGCTGGAGAGCGCAAACCAGATGCGTTCGAACCACGGCAGGTGGCCGATATAGTAAATATCGCCCACCCTCAGGCTGTTAACGCCCGACTCACGAATGACCGCAACGGAACCAAACATCGCCGCGCGTTTACCGCTGTCGTTAAGCGCCTGGGTCAGCAGTTCGTTGCCGCGCGGGCTGTCGGCCAGCAGCGCCACGACGCTGCGCTGATCGTTGTACGGCGACTGGAAGCCAATAATCGCCGCCATCGGCCCGGTCGACGTAACGTCGGTTCGGGTATTCGGCGTTCTGGCCTCGGTATCGGGATAGATGCTGGCCAGATCGTAGTGGCGCATCGGCATTTTCACCCAGCTTTTGGTCGCTTCAACCAGCAGGTTGATTTTCGTGTCGTCCTTCAGCGCCTGCGGAATGGAGCCAATCAGCAGCAGGTCGGCGTCTTTATCTTTAATCTGGCTACCGTCGTCGGTCATGCGCAGGTTAATGGCCGCCAGGCCGGTTTGCGCGCCGATGCCGCCGGCCGTCTCCAGCAGCGTGGCAACCTGGCCCTCGGTCGGCGATTTTGGCACCACGACCAGGGTATCGGCGAGATCGGCCATCCGGCTGTACGGGAAGCCCGCGTTAGCAAAGACGCGCAGATCCGGCATCGCCATAAAGTGATAGTACTTCGAGAAATCGATGGTCGAGTCATCGCCTATCACCACGTGGTTCTGCACCGGCTGGAAGGTAATACAGTTATCGATAGAACCGCCCGGCATCGGGTTCATATACTGGAAGTCGAAGCGCAGCTGATTCATGGCGCCGAGGCGCAATGCCGGGATCGTCACTTCCGTTTTGCCGTCCAGCAGCCCCTGCAGCACCGGCAGGCGCAGTATCAGCTTATTCACATCCTGCGAGCTGTTGAGGCTGAAGGACTGTAAGAACTGATCGTTAAGGCTGATATCCATGCGCGAGCTGTCCTTGATCGGCGGCATGGTATAGCGATAGTTCAGGTTCATATCGATGCCGTTGGCGCGCAGCAGGTAGAGATCCGGCGGCAGGTTCAGCGCCACGTTGATGGAATCCGGCACCAGACCGCTGGATTGCAGCTGCTGTTCGTAGGTTTTCAGCTCGGCAAAGGTCACCGCCCGATCGGTACGCACCCAGTTTGGCGCATCGTACGGTTTACGCGCCTGCAGCTGTTTGACATCGTCAACCGTCACGCTGCTGCCGCGGAACAGAATATTGCCCTGGGCTATCCCCTTCGCCGCCTGCAGCAGGTCTTTATCATCCCGCCCGAAGACCACCAGCAGCTTGACGTACGGATTATCCGGGTGGTCGATCATTTCAATCGTCGGCGCCTTAACCGGCGGATGCTCGCGCAGGAAGTCCGGGCGCTTATCGTTGGTCGCAAAAACAATGGCGTTACGGTCCGGCAGTTGGTTGAACTGGACCGGGAACTGCTGGCCGCGCCAGCCCGCTTTGCTGCCGAACCAGGAGGCGATAATGGCCGCCGCCTGCTGCTGCAGGACATCCGGCGCGGAGGCGAAGACCATCGGCAGCGTCAGCTGGCGGTTATCGCGCGAATCGTAGAACGGCACCGGGAAATGCGAAAGATCGTTGCGCACGTTCAGCGACTGGTAGGTTAAATCCAGATAGCTTTCGCGACCGACGTCCAGCCATAAGGTGCTGCTGGCCGGGTTTTCACACACATCGCGATAGTGGCCAACGAACTCAAGACGCACGCGGTTAAAGTCGGTGATATAGAGCGGATCGATAGGGATCTGCGCGCTGACTTTTTTGCCCAACTGCTCTTTGGTGACCGGCAGCACGCCCATCAGTTCATCGTTAAGATAAACCTTCAGCTGCGACTGCACCGGCAGCAGCGATGGAGAGGGCGTGTAGTCGAGATTCAGCAGCGCTTTCGCTACCACTTCATCGCTGCGCATGCCGAACTCTACCGAACCCTCAGGGCGCGCGCCGCGCAGCACCATGCTGCCCGGAGGCGGGGCGATTTTAGCGAAGGTCAGCTTCACGTCGCGGGTCGGGGCGTTATCCAGCACCACCACCGGTGCCGCCGGGTCGGCGAGCGTCGCCGTGGGCTGGCTGTCCGCCACCGTACCGGCGATACCGGGTACCGTCGTCGTCTGCGTGGCCTGCGGCGCCGGTTCCGCATACGAAGCGAAGGGAGACCAGCCGCCAATGCCCACCGCTACTGCACAAATCAAAGAGAGTTTTCTGTTCATCGCATTATCATCATTGTTGAGCCATCGCCGGTTCTGCCGAGAGTGTCGCCGCTGCGCGTTCCGGACGGCGCGGAATAAACGAGACAAACCAGGCCACCAGCATGGTGAGCGAGCGGAAAATAACCTTCACCGACGGCGGAGAGAACTCCGCCAGGTGACGATATCCACGGAACCCCAGCTTCAGGATATCCAGCAGGCTTTCCATCGGCTTATCTTCCGGGAAGCTATCCTGCCAAAGCGCCCACGTATCTGCGCGGGCAAACGTACACTGTACAAAATCGATATGTTGTTGATTGCTTAACGGCAGCAGCTGTAGCCCAACCTCGCTGCCGTTGACCCGCGCAACCCGCACCGGGAAGGCGTACTCCTGCTGCCCGCGCTTCAGCAGCAGCTTGACGTGCTGACTTTCCAGCACCTGCGCCTCGCCGTGAATCTTGACGCCGAGGCCGCCGTCGGAGTAATCATGGACGGTACAAGAGAACAGGTGCCCGTCATCGCGGGCAATCGCCGCCGGCATCGACATCTCCACGCGGTGCGATCGCCGCACCTGCTTGCTTTCAACCGAGACCGCCACCGCGCCGCCAAGAATAATCAGGTTATAGAACACCCAGATAACGCTCACCCAGACGGTCAGGATTTCGTTTTCCGGGCCGTACATAAAGCGCCAGATCCCCACCCCGACGCCGACCAGGTTCAGCAGCACGAGGTAGATATAGGGACGAGAGATCACCCAGTCGACGTATTCGTCCTCCACCAGTCCGCCTTTCGCCGTCACGTTGAATTTGCCCTTATGCGGGTTAATCAACGCGACAAAGGTCGGCGGAGCGATATACCACGCCAGCACCGTTTCATAAATTTCACTCCAGAAAGAGTGGCGGTATTTGCCCTGAATCTTCGAGTTGGTCAGGCTGGCGTGAATCATATGCGGCAGCACGAACAGGGCGATCATCAGCGCTGGCGCATAGATGATATAGGCGTGCAGCAGCAGAAACGCCAGCGGCGCGGTCAGGAAGATCAGCCGCGGAATACCGGACAGAAAGTGCAGCATCGCGTTGACGTAGCAGACGCGCTGCGCCAGCTTCAGCCCTTTGCCAAACAAGGGGTTATCAAGGCGGAAAATTTGTACCATCCCGCGGGCCCAGCGGATGCGCTGGCCAATATGCGCCGACAGGCTCTCCGTCGCCAGACCGGCCGCCTGCGGGATACGCATGTAGGCTGAAGTGTGCCCTCGACGGTGCAGGCGCAAAGAGGTGTGGGCGTCTTCAGTCACCGTTTCCACGGCAATGCCGCCGATTTCATCCAGCGGGCCGCGGCGGATCACCGCGCAGGAGCCGCAGAAGAAGGTCGCGTCCCACATGTCGTTCCCGTCCTGCACCAGGCCATAAAACAGCGTGCCTTCGTTCGGCGTTTTGCGGAATCGTCCCAGGTTGCGCTCAAACGGGTCCGGGGAGAAGAAGTGGTGCGGCGTCTGCATCATCGCCAGCTCTTTCTCTTTCAGGAACCAGCCCATGGTCATCTGCAGGAACGAACGGGTCGGCACGTGGTCGCAGTCGAAAATCGACACGAACTCGCCCTT
Source organism: Klebsiella sp. OBRC7 (assembly GCF_000293135.1). Lineage (NCBI taxonomy): Bacteria > Pseudomonadati > Pseudomonadota > Gammaproteobacteria > Enterobacterales > Enterobacteriaceae > Klebsiella > Klebsiella sp. OBRC7. The sequence goes on from NZ_ALNJ01000014.1 coordinate 68,024, forward strand.
GGCGTACTTCAGGGCGTTGTTGATATTGCCGGCTTTCGCGTGTTCGTGGGTGGTGCGCGCGATGTAGTGCACCCCGACGTCTTTGGCGAACTGACGGAACTCTTCGCGCCCGCCGTCGTCGAGGATCCAGATATTGATCTTGTCTTTCGGCCAGTCGATTCCCTGAGAAGCGTAAATGGTGTTTTTCACCACGTTAAGGTCTTCGTTATAGGTCGGCACAAAAATATCGACCGTCGGCCACTGCGCCATATCCTCCGGCAGCGGGACCGGTTGACGGTTCAGCGGCCAGACGACCTGGAAATACCCCAGGACCAGCACCACCCAGGCATAAGTTTCAGCAAACAGCAGAATTATCCCGCACACGAGGCTCACGGGATCATCCCAGTTGAGCGTTGAGGTGTAGCGCCACCAGATGTAGCGGCAGGAGACGGTCAGCGACAGCACGATCAGCATCAGGGCCGAAAAGCGTCCCGGAATGCGGCGCACCAGCAGCGCTACGCCCCACAGCAGCAGCAGGAAAATAAACTGCGATAGCGGATTAAACGGCTGGGTAATGCAGAGCAGCGCGAGGATCAGCGAGAAAAAGGTTATCGTGCCAAGAATAAGCCGCCGTATTTTCGGATTCAGGTGCCCCAGCTCTTTATGCTTATCCAGATGGCCGGTACGGGCGTTGACCTTTTCCGGCAGCTTTTCCAGCCACTGGGCGTAGCGCCCGTGGACGCCTTCCAGCGCCGCCAGGGAACGCCAGTTGATCTTTTTATCCGGCTCCGGCGCCCGCGTCGCCAGCAGCCACACGGCTTGCAGCAGGTAGCGAATCGGGTCCAGCGGGCGCGGCCGATGCGGATTAATATGCGGAAAAAACTCGCCGTGACGTTCGCGAATAGCCTGCCAGCGCGGCGTTTCCAGCGGCATAAACGCCCATGCCAGAGACGCCCACAGGCAGCCCAGCGCGGCCGACAGCCACGAGGCGCCGTGCTGGCGGTAATCAAGATAGCGCTCGCTCAGCCGTTTCCCGACCGGCGGCGCCAGCAGCAGCGTGCTCAGGCGGATCATTCCGCCCCCTTGCCGGCGTAGTGCAGCAGACACCAGTTGGCCAGCGTCAGTATCTCTTCCGCCGCCAGCGAGTCCTGGCGGTATTCGCCGAGGGGCTGCTTCGCCGCCAGACACTCCGCCATCGCCTCATCACGATGGATGGTCACCGGCAGAATGCGCCGCTGGCTCTCCAGCCACAGCTGATACAAATCCTCCTGCAGCTGGCTGCCGACGCGCAGATCGTTAATCAAAATATCGCTATTGACCGGCAGCGCCTGCTGATGCAGGCGAATATGGCTGTTGCCGTCCGGATGCACGATGACCAGCGTGCGGTCGCAGACGTCAATGAGGGAGCGGGTCAGCGGCGAGTAACCGTCCGGCAGGTCAATCAGCAGCCAGCGGTGATCGCCCTGCTGATGGAGCTTCTGCACCATCCCGGCCATCGGCGCCAGCGTCGGCTGGAGCCGCTCGATATTCTCGCGCTCGCCCGGCGTCAACTGACCAAAAGGCAACAAATCGATATGCGAAGTGTAGCGCAGCCCGGCGTCGCGCCAGTCGGTGCCGTCGATGGTGGCGCGCGCCCAGCCCGCTTTGTGGCTAAAATCGACGTTGAAAAAGAAGCGCAGCATGTTGTCCGGGCTGGCGTCCACCACCAGTACGGTTTCACCGAGTAACTGCAGCGCCCAGGCCAGCGCAGCGGTAATCGACGTGGTGCCGGTACCGCCGCGCACGCCCTGTAATCCCAGAATCGCCATCGATGGCTTCCTTACTTTTTCTCTGCTAATTCAGCCAGTAATGGCCAGCGTTTTAGCGCCGCGGTTAACTGCTCGCGTCGGGAAATATCGTGGTAGTGAATATCAGGCAGGGAAAATGCCCGGCTTAACGCCAGGAAATCATTTTGAAACGTGTAGCCCAAAGTCGCATCGGTGGGTACAGCAGGCTCTTTTGCTGGCATTTCTCTGTCCGTTGGAAAATACAATAAATTAAACCGATAGGCGTAAGATCATCCTTAAATTATGTTTACATGCTAAAACTGATGTCCTTTAATTTCAATGTTAGGTTTACTCTGACGCTTTCGCTAGTAAACTAATCAAGTGTAAATCAAGTCTCACGAGGGACGCAGTGGATATCGTATATTCTTTGGGTATTTCATCATTATGGGACGAAGTACGCCATATGCCCGTGGGTGGAGTATGGTGGCTGAATGTCGACCGCTATGCCGACGCGGTAAGCCTGCTCAACCATACGCTGGCTGCCCAGGATAAACAGAGCCAGGTTGCGGCGATAGTCATGGGTGATAACCCAAATAAAATCATTGAACTAGAGAAAAATTGCGGGCCAGAAAAGGTGGCGTTATTTAGCATGCCGAACCGTTATGAGGGGCTGCAAGAAATGCACCGCGATTTAGTTTGTTCCCTCGAACCTGGCAATTATTTGTTTATTCTGCTATGCGCTGAAAATGCCTGGCAGAATATAAAAAGCGATGATTTATGCAATTGGGTTGAGAAATCGTATCGATGGACTAATTATCATCGTTGTTCATTATTAGTACTTAATTCTGGGCACGATATCGATAAGCAACTCTCCCCTTTATTACGCGAGTACCGCTCGCTTTCCGGCCTGGCAAGTATTCGTTACCAGGGGGATAATCACCTGTTCGATATCGCCTGGTGGGGGAGTGAAAAAGGCATAAGCGCCCGGCAGCAGCTCATTGTTCTTCAAGATGAAAACGGCTGGCGGCTGGCGCAGGATGAAGAAACGGTGGTGCAACCGCGCAGCGACGAAAAAGTCATTCTTAGCAATCTGCGCGTACTGGAAGGTGCCCCCGCGCTATCCGAATACTGGACGCTGTTCGATACTAACGACGCCGTTTTCAACGCAGGGAGGATGGCGCAGGCGGCAACGCTGATCTTCTCCATTACCCAGAACGAACAGATTGAACAGTTGGGACGCTATATCCATACCCTGCGCCGCCAGCGCGGCAGCGCGTTAAAAATCGTCGTCCGCGAACAAACGCCGAGCCTGCGCGCCACCGATGAACGCCTGCTGCTGAGCAGCGGCGCCAATATGGTTATTCCCAGCGGCGCGCCGTTATCCCGCTGTCTTACGCTTATAGAAAGCGTTCAGAAACAGCAGTTTACTCGCCATATTCCGGAAGATTTTAATACTCTGCTGACCTGGAGCCAGCCGCTAAAACTGCGCGGCTACCAGAAATGGGGGGACTTCTGCGAAGCAGTGCATAATATTATGGTCAACACCATGCTGCCCGCCGATGGCAAAGGCGTGATGGTGGCGCTGCGCCCGGCGCCCGGCCTGCGCGTAGAGCAGGCGCTGACGCTGTGTAAGCCCAACCGTATGGGCGACATTATGACCATCGGCAACAATCGCCTGGTGCTGTTTCTGTCATTTTGCCGGGTGAACGACCTGGATACCGCGTTAAACCATATTTTCCCTTTACCAACCGGCGATATTTTTTCTAACCGTATGATTTGGTTTGAAGATAAGCAAATAACGGCAGAGATCATCCAGATGCGAGGGATTCTGCCGGAGAACTGGAACACGCCGCTGCCCATTTCGCTTGGCAAAAATGAAACCATCAACGCGACCCATGACGGGCGAAGCTGGCGGCGCAACCCCGAGGCGCACCGTCTGTCCATTGATGGGGAGCCAACCTTATGATGTCTATCGCCGATATTATTCAGCTGGTCGTCCTGTGCGCCCTGCTGTTCTTCCCGCTGGGATACCTGACGCGCCACTACCAGCGGCGTATTCGCACCACGTTAAGACTGATGTTCTTTAAACCCCGTTATGTCAAACCGGCTGGCGTGCTGCGCCGGGAAGCGACATCCAGGCAAGGCAAACCAACGAAATGACCAAACCCAAAACACCCACCGCGTCGCTTCCGCTCTGGCGGTACTGGCGAGGCTTATCTGGCTGGAACTTCTACTTTCTGGTGAAGTTTGCTTTGCTATGGGCGGGATACCTCAATTTTCATCCCATGTTAAACCTGGTGTTTCTGGCCTTCCTGCTGGTGCCGATTCCGCAGTATAAACTGCACCGCATCCGCCACTGGATAGCGATCCCGCTGGGCTTTATGCTGTTCTGGCACGACACCTGGCTGCCCGGCCCGGAAAGCATTGCCAGCCAGGGCTCGCAGATTGCCGGCTTCAGCGCCGACTATATCTGGGATTTGGTGACCCGCTTTATTAACTGGAATATGATCGGCGCTTTCTTCGTGCTGCTGGTTCTGTGGCTGTTTATCAGCCAGTGGCTGCGGGTGACGGTTTTCGTCTCCGCAATCATGGTCTGGCTGGTCGTCAGCCCGCTGCTGCCCTCTTTCACCTTTTGGCCGGCAGGTCAGCCAACGGCAGCGGCGGCGAACACCGCCGCGAATACGACCGGCGGTACGGCCATCGCGACCAATACCGCGCCGGCGAATAACGATATTCCGCCGCAAACCGAGCCGCCGACGTCGGCCAATCTGACCAACTGGCTGAACGCCTTTTACGCTTCTGAGCAGAAACGTAAAACCACTTTCCCGGATGCGCTTCCGGCCGATGCCCAGCCGTTTGATGTCCTGATAATCAACATCTGCTCGCTCTCATGGTCGGATATTGAAGCGGCCGGGCTGATGGATCATCCGCTGTGGAAGCATTTCGACCTGCTGTTCAAAAACTTTAACTCTGCGACCTCTTACAGCGGGCCGGCGGCGGCGCGTCTGCTGCGCGCCAGCTGCGGCCAGCTCTCGCACGCCAACCTTTATCAGCCATCGGGCAGCGAATGCTATCTGTTTGAAAACCTGGCGAAGCTGGGCTTCACGCAGCAGCTGATGCTCGGCCACAACGGTATCTTCGGCGACTTCCTGAAGGAGCTTCGCTCGCTGGGCGGGATCCAGAGCCCGCTGATGGATCAATCCGGCCTGCCGGTGATTCTGCAGGGCTTTGACGGCTCCCCGGTCTATGACGACCAGGCAACGCTGAACCGCTGGCTGCAGACGCTGGATAAGCTGAATACGCCGCGCACGGCGACCTTCTACAACACGCTGCCGCTGCATGACGGTAACCACTATCCGGGCCAGAGCAAAACTGCGGACTATAAAGCCCGTGCGCAGAAGTTCTTCGATGAGCTGGACAGTTTCTTCACTGAACTGGAGAAATCGGGGCGTAAGGTGCTGGTCATCGTCGTACCGGAACACGGTGCAGCATTGAAAGGCGACAAAATGCAGGTTTCCGGCCTGCGCGATATTCCCAGTCCGTCCATTACTAACGTTCCGGCGGCGGTGAAATTCTTCGGCATTAAGGCAAGACACCCCGATGCGCCGATTATCATTAACCAGCCAAGCAGCTACCTGGCGATTTCTGAGCTGGTAGTTCGCGCCCTCGACGGCAAGATGTTTGACGAAAACGACATCAACTGGCAGCAGTATATTGCCAACCTGCCGCAGAGCGCGGCGGTGTCGGAAAACTCCAACGCCATCGTTATTCAATACCAGGGGAAACCGTATGTTCAGCTGAACGGCGGCAGCTGGGTCCCTTATCCGCAATAAACGAAAAAGGCCGCAGGATGTTACCCCTGCGGCCCCGTTCGGGCGCATGCTGCCACTAAGGCAGGCAGATACCCACCGGCTGGCTACTTGCGGTTATCCATCCAGCTCACGATGATGCTGACCAGAATGCCAGCAATCACCGGAGCCGCCAGATCGTCCCACAGCACCAGGCCCAACTGAGCGAGCGTCATACAGCCGCCTTGTTGCAATGGCAACCGTTCGCGGCTATCCTCAAATTGTTCAGGTTTGAGAGTAGCCCCCGATACGTTGCCAGGTTGATACCAAACAACGTGCGGGGGTTTTCTCTTTCCAGCAACCAATTCATCTCTGCCGCCGGGGTTCAAGCCCCCGCAACATTGCGCCTCACCGGGCAAGCCCGGCTTGCCGACAATTCTACGGCGCCCTTCAGATTTCAGCACTCGGTCCTGGCGCGTTATTCGAGGCGCCTTCCACAGTTTACGACTGGTCTTTATTTGCCAGCCATACCAGCAGCTTCAGGCTGGCGGAGTAGTAGTCGTCCTGGGCACTAATCTGCGGCTCGGCCTGCGCTTCGCCAAGGGTTAAATCGCGTACCGCCAGTAGCCCGCCGGTCATAAACCACGGCGCCACTTCATTGGTGTTGACGTTGATCCACGCCGGCGTTTGCAGACGCGGATAGCGCTGGAACCAGTTTTTCCATGGCGTCAACAGGCTGCTTTTCGGGTCACTCCAGTAAACATACAGCGGAATACGGATCGCATCGAAGCTCATCCGCGTCGGCCACTCTTTTGCCGGCTCCATCCTGCCGTCCGCTCTTAAGGCGACCCAGTCGCTGGGAAGCTGAGATGTCCCCCACGCCATGTTCCCCAGCAGCGCCTGACCATCGCTCTGCAGCTTTCGCCAGGCGGTTAAATGCGTCCGCGCGGCGAAAGCCTGCCATGCCGGAAAGATAAAGTAGGAGGGATTAAGGTTCAGATGATCGTTGAGATAGAATCCCTTCGCGCCCGGAAGCATAACCTGACGGCCGGCGAAGGTGACCACCGTGGACTTCAGTAGCGAAGCGGTTATCGCATCCGACGCACTGCCGTAGGATTTTTCATGCCACTGCTGCTGCGCGCGCAGCAGCGCCCAGGCAATCAGGGTATCGCCATCGGTGGCATCGTTTTTATCCGCCACCGGATTAGGCGCCACCGGGTTATAGCGCCAGTAAAACAACCCGTTATCTTTGTTACGCAGCGTTTTATCGGTCCACTGCCATAGCTTGTCAAAGGCGGGGCGATCGTTATTGCCCACCGCTAACAGCATGGCAAAACCTTGCCCTTCAGTATGGGAGACGTTGCCGTTGCCGGTATCAATAATGCGCCCGTCCGGCATCATAAAACGCGATTTGTAGCTTTCCCACGCCGTATCGGCCCACGCGTGGGGAAGCATCATCACCGTCGTCACCACGACTGTCGCTAAAGCACGCAAGGACATAAATTCACCCTTCAGGGATGGAAGTAAAGAAACTGAACGTCAGAGACCGAAAACAGTCGCTCGCGCTGTAAAACCACATGCGCCGCGCCGCCCTGTCCCTGTAGCCAGCGGGAATAAAGCCCCTCGAGTATGGCACAAAACGCATTACACCAGCGGACGCGGCGCGCTTCATCGCGGCTCACCGGCAGCGCCTGATGGCGTAACCGCAGGCCGTCATCGCTAATCTCAACGCTCACTACGCCCCACTGAAACCGGCTTAGCTGCGCATTCATATTGGCTTCCAGCTCACCGAGCGTTTCCGACTCCGGTAGCGGATGCTCATCGGCCAGCGCCTCGCCCATTTGCCGCAGAAAGGGCTGACTCTCCAGCTCGCCCGCGTTATTGACCATACCATCAACCATAATCAGCAGCAGATCGAACCACCCGGCAGGGGTTTGCTGCTGCTGAAACCAGGCCATTACCAGCGCATTATTATTGTCCGTCACGATCAGCGATCTCCCAGCATGTAGCGGATATAGAGGCCGGCGGTGCTCTCGTTGTAATCGCCGAAGGTGTCATAGCCCACCTGGCCGCCGAGCGTCATCTGTTTATTGACTTTGTAATCCGCGCCGGCGCGCAGGGTATAGCCGATGCCGCTCTTCGAGGTGGCTGAATAGTAGGCCTCTTTAGCAAAACCGTTGCTCACAGCGGTCTCGAGCGTTTGCTGCCACTCGGCGTTGGTCGGGAAATAGGCGCTCTTATCCTGGCTGTAAGATTGATACCCCACCGAGCCGCCAAGCTTCATCGTCCAGTTATCATATTTCTCCGTCAGGCTTACCGGCAGCGACACGCTGACGTAGTTCTGCGGGCTGAAGTAGCCCCCTTGCCCGTAGGTGAAGTAGCTCAGGTTTTTCGAGTAATCCATGTAGCTCATACTCAGCCCGGTCTGCAGCTGACGATACTCATCGTGGTAAGGCCGCAGATAAACCCCGGCGTTGGCGTTGATGCTGGTATTGCTGGCGACGTTTTGTCCCAGGTAGCTATAGCCCCCGCCGCCGACGTAGAAACCGGCATCGCCGTCGTCGTAGCTGAGCTGCAGGGTACCGCCGTTTTTGGTCACCTGCCCCCAGGTTTTGCCGGAGTAGGAATCCTTCAGCCCCACCCAGGAGAGCAGGCTGTCGGTCAGCGAACGACGCTCGCCGGTAAAAATCAGCGACAGATAGTTAGTCAGCTTCGGCGACCACTTCACGCCGCCCACCACGGTATTCAGATCCTGACCCAGCGGCGTGCTGCCGATATCGACGCGATATTCGTCGCCGCTCAGCGCCAGCGCCAGCGCCACGCCGTTGGCTTTTTGCGAATCGGTTGAGCCGCTGGCCCGATCAACGTTAGGTTTCAGATTTGAAGAAGCCAGATAGCTGGCGACCTGCCCGGAATCGTAAGCACCCAGCTTCGCCAGGTTCTCCATGCCGCTGCTGGTGGTAGCGTTAAAGTCTGACGCATTCAGCGTGCCGAGACCGCTCAAGGTCTCCGCCCCCGGATTGTTGGCAAAGTACGTCGTGCGCTCGGTATCGGTCATCGCCGCAATCGCCGCCTGCTCGCTGGTGGCGGTGGCGATCATATTGGAGACCGCATTGGATAGCGGATTCGCGCCATAGCGCCGCCAGGCGTCCCCGGTTGCCGTCCCTGCGTTCAACGTAATCGGCGTCACGGTAAAGTCGAAACGCGAATCACCGAACGGCGAAGAGGACCAGGTCAGCGGGGTTTTGATTTCGGTCAGCTTGCTGGTGCCGGATTCGCCATCGCGGCCGCGAACCTCCATGCCCCCCTGCAGCCAGGTCCCGGTTTTTTCCTGCAACGTCTCCATCATGGTATCCACCTGGCGCAGCATCCGGGTCTGCGCGGTTTCGACCGGCAGATCGGTGCGCTGGATCCCCGGCAGCGTGCTGCCATCACCCGTCGATACCTGAGAAACCTGCCACGGCATATATTGCCCGTAGGTGGAAGCAGTACGCGTCGCCGCCGGCGTACGCGAGACGCCAACGAACGGATTATCCGCCGCCAGCACGCCGCCCACGGTTGGCGTTTGCGTGCCGTTGCTGCTCTGTAACCCCAGCAGCCTGCCGCGAGCGCTGCGCAGATAGGTCATCGCCTGCTGATGATGGCCCTGCGATTCGGCCACGCGCGCCAGCAGCAGCAAACGGTCCGGCGAATTATCCGGGCGCAGCCCGCCTGCCAGCTGCGCCGCCCGGTCGTTATCGCCCGCCGAAAGCGCGACATCAATAGCCCCGCTGCGCGCGTCCTGGGTCGGCGTATCGCGGGTCATCAGGTAGTCATAGACGACCCCGGCCTCTTTATTCATTTTGCCGCTCTGATAGAGACGCGCCATGGCGAACATCAGGTCGGTATTTTGCGGGTCACTCTGCATCGCCCCCATCAGCTTGTCATACGCCGCCGCGTAGTTACCCTGCTCTCGCAGGCGATCCGCGTCGTTAATCACATAGCCGTTGCGAATGCTGGCCAGCTGCGTCGGCGTACTGCTTGCCTGCAGCTGAGGGTTGGTGAGCAGCCTCTGCGCTTCATTGGTCAGGCCAGCCTGGTTAAGCACCGTCACCTGATCGGCGTAATCCCCGGCGTTGCCGGAGATACCGCCGTTAATATTGTTGCGTACCAGCGATACCGCGGTGGTCACATCGCCGCTCTGGGCCAGCAGGCGCGCCAGTTTACCCACATCCGCCGGGGCTTTTGGCGGCGTCGCGGCCATCGCCCTTAGCGTATTGGACGCCGCGACGGCATTACCCTGCGCCAGATACCCCTCGGCCGTCGCCAGCTGCAGGTTGTAGTTCACCCGCTGGTGTAAATCGCGCATCTGGCTGGTCTGGCTGGCGGGGGGAATTCTTGTCAGCAGCGTTTGCGCCTGCTGCCAGCCGCCGTTCTCGCTGGCGAAAAGGGCGGCGGCATACAGCGAGCTGCTGCTGGCGCCGGGACGATACGCGGCGCCCATAATCGCGTTCGCCTCGCCGTCGTTGCCGGATTTTTGCAGCAGTCGAGCCAGATCGAGGCGCATCCACGCATCGTCCGGATAGCGAGAAACGCCCTGCCGCAGCATCGCGATAGCCCCGGACACGTTACCGCCGCTGGCCTGCTCCTGGGCCTGTCGACGCAGCGAATCTCCCGGCATTCCGGTGACCACGCGCGGCTGCAGCTTTTGCTGCAGGCTTTCCGGCAGCGTTCGCAGCATCGACTGGGCTTCTGCGGTTTTATTCTGTTCACGCAAGACGTAATAGAGATTCTCGCGGGCGGGGCCATTTTGCGGCTGCTCGTTGAGCAGCGCCCGCAGCGTTTGTTCGGCCTGGGGCAGATCTTTGTTGTGGCGCAGAACGTCGGCGCGGAACAGCTTCGCCGCCGAGCCCTGGGCTCCGCTCTGCTGCGCCAGCGGCGCGGAGAGCGCCAGCGCCTGGCTAATGTTGCCTTGCTTGTAGGCCTGCTGCGCCTGCGCGAGCTGGCCGTAAAACAGCGCATCCGCCGCCTGCTGGCGCCGGGTTTCAGAACCCTCGCCGCCGAGATCCGCCGCCCGGCCCAAATACTGAGAGGCCGCCTGAAAATCGCCGCTGCGCTGGGCGATATAGCCCATGCCGGCTAGCGCGTCAGCATCCTGCGGATTGGTTTGCAGGACCTGTTCAAACTGCTGCTTCGCCGCGGCGGTATTGCCGCTGTTCAGGTCAGCGTAACCCTGACCGCGCGCCTGGCCGCTGCGCCGTTCGCGGAAGTAGTTCTGCACTTCGCTATCCTGCGGGTGGCGCTGCATCCAGGTATCGTAAAACGGCTCATCTCCCGGCTGCGGCCCCATCCACAGCAGCGCCTGACGCAGTCCCGCATCGGCTTCTTTGCTGCCGCTGGCCATCGGCTCCAGCATGGCGATCCCTTCCCGGCGGGTCTCTTCGCGCCAGGTCAGCGCCTTGCCCAGGGCCACGCGCGGCCCGTTTTCCTGCGGATGTTGAGCGACGTACTGACGCAGTTCGCTCAACGCCTGCGGATAGAGCGATTTGTCGCTGGCCATCGTCATATAGTATTCCGCCGCCAGTCCGGAAGGCGGAACGCTGCCGTTGAACATACTCCGCCAGGTCGCCAGCGCGGCAGGCACGTTGCCGCTGCGCGCCTGCTGTCTGGCCAGGTTGAGCTGCCCCTGCGGGACCTGGGCCATTTTTTTGGCGCTATCCAGATCCTGCAAGCCGGGACTGTTGGGCGCCGCTTTCTCCAGTCGCGCCCGCCACTGGGCCGCGGCCTGCAGGTTGCCCCCCTGTTGCGCCCACAGCGCCATCAGGTACAGCGCCTGAGCGTTGTTGGCATCCACCGATAACACTTTTTGCAGCGATTCCATCGCCAGCTCGTCGTGCGATTTTTCGTGCCAGTAGTTGGCCTGCGCAAACAGCGCCTGCAGCGCCGCATCGTTACCCGCCGCCTGCGCCTCACCGAAGGCGCCAAGCGTCAGCGCGCCGGACAGGCACAGCGTGGAAAATTGACGGGCCGCCTTCGTATTCATTTTACCGGCTCTTTTCATTGGCTATCTCCCGACTCCAGGCGCTTGCGGGCATGACGTTTGAACATCGCGGTCAGCGCCAGGCCCAGAATGGACGTGGCGATTAACCCCAGCACTGCCAGCAGGCCGGAGTGCTGGTTGGCATACCACACCGCCATCATGTACCACGGCATCTGGCCGCTGGGGAACGGCGTACTCACCTGGAAGCTACGCACGCCGTTATCACTGGTAATCACCGCCGTATCGCCGCGAATACCGGCATTGATGCGCGGTGAATTAAGATCGTCTTCGAGTTTCGCCAGCTGATCGTCGCTGCTGCCCATCGCCACCACCACCACCCGCTGCGGGTTCCACGGTGAGCGATAGCTAATAAACCCACGCCAGGCGCTGCTGGAAGAGAAATAACGATCGGCATCCACGCCGTCGGAGGCCCAGTCGCCGCTCAGCCTGCGCTGAATTTTTGTCCATAGCGCCGGTTCACGTACGCTCAGCAGGTTATCGACCGGGTTATAGGGAGAGTCGGCCAGCAGGCGCTGGTTGAACGCTTTTTGGTCAAGCGCGCTCACCGCCAGCACATCGCGATCGCGTAGAAAAGGCGAATTGGCGATGTCGTCAGGAACGCCCAGCATCACGCGGTTATTGGCCAGCGCTTTGCCGGTCGAATTACCCGAACGGGCGGCCAGATTCAGCATCGTCGCGACCTGGGTTTCCGAGGGCTGTTCCGGCAGCAGCAGCGTGGTTTGCGAATAATCCGCCAACCGGGAGAACGGGAACGACGCGCCGACAAAATAGGAAAGATTCGGCAACAGCCGAGAAGTGCCGCGTACCGCTCAAATCGATCCACGAGTCGTCGGTGATGCGGCTTTTAATCGTGCTGTTCAGCAGGACCGAACAGGGCGCGCTGTCCTTCGGCACCAGATTGAAATAGAGCGAGAGCTGGTTATCGCCGTAAATCAGATACGGCGCCAGCGGGATAGTGAACCGCTCCTGACGCGCGTCGCCGCCCAGGTGACGCCAGAGCTTCTCCAGCGGACCCTGTTTATTCATCGGCAGGTTGTTGAGGAAGGTGTTGTTGAGCGTCACGCTCAGCAGCGACTTATCCTCATTAATCCAGCTCTCCGACGGGAAACGGTAGCCGATCTGCAGGGGTATGGTTTCGCCATCCCACAGGTAGAGGTCCGGCGCGGCGCGGAAGGCCACGCGCAGCGGTTCATGCCATACGCCGCTGACGGTCATACTTTGATCCTGGCGGATCAGCT
>NZ_ALNJ01000015.1:0-34966 GCF_000293135.1 Klebsiella sp. OBRC7
ATATACAGCAGACCGTTTACCAGGTTGGCGCCGCGAATATGAATATTTTCCGCAAGCTGGAATTTACGCTCAAAATTGCGCTCAGCGATGCCCTGATACAGGTAAGTGCGCTCTTTCTGCTCGGCGGCATGGGCGCCTTTTACGATAAGCAGATTATCCTGCGCGGTAATTTCCAGTTCACTCTCGGCAAAACCGGCAACGGCAATCGCGATGCGGTAGTTGTTCTCGTCTACTAACTCAACGTTGTACGGAGGATAGCCGCCATTACTCTGGCTTTGATTATTTTCTAACAGATTGAAAAGGCGGTCGAAACCAATAGCAGAACGATACAGCGGGGAGAGATCGAAATTACGCATAATACATAGCTCCTGAAATCAGCGAGAATTATCTGACCTTCCATCATGGACAGGCCGTTATTACCCGGAATACCCATTCGGCGTATTCTCCGGGAGACACATTCCTAAAATGGGTATATCCATGCCCTTTTCAAGGGGAAAAGGGCAATTTTTTTTGCAGTTTGCGGTCTATTGCTTAGACTGGAGGGACAGCACAAAAGGCAAAGTGCGACGCCTGCCACAGTGCGGCGCAATGGCGCTATGCATCCATGGAATGGCCCGATATAACCGATATGTACGCCATTCTTCAGGCCGCGGTTCTGTTGGCTACGCCCTGCATGATTTTGTACATAGAAGGTTCTATCAACGCCCGTAACGATGACGGAAAAATGATGAAAAACGGTCTGTTAAAGCTGGTCCTGTTTAGCGGGATGATAAGTTTAGGCGGTTGCTCCAGCGTGATGTCACATACCGGCGGTAAAGAAGGAACCTATCCGGGAACGCGCGCCAGCGCGCAAATGCTGGGAGATAGCGATGCCAACTGGGGTACGAAATCCCTGGTGGCGCTGGATATGCCGCTCACGGCCGTTATGGACACGCTGCTGCTACCGTGGGATATGTTCCGCACCGATAGCTCGGTTAAATCGCGCGTGGAAAAGAGCGAGAAAGAGACGCTGGCGACCAACTCCGTGATCCCGCCAGCGCCAATGCCGAACCCCTGATTTAGCGCGCCGTTGCGGTTACCCACAGCTGGCGGTAACCGTCCACCTCCTCCATCCAGGCAAGCCGTTTGCCGTCTGGCGAAAAGACGACCGCATCGGCCGAAGGCGGATTTTCATGCGCATCGGTCAAAAAGAGGATCTCCCCGCTCCGCGCATCACAAAGCGCGATGCGGTTTTCCAGCACAAAGCCCAGCCATTTTCCTGACGGATGCCAGTTAAACGCCGACTGGATATCGGATCGGTTGTGGGTCAACTGCCGCAGCCCGTCACCCTGAGGCGAGATAAGCCACATTTGCACCACGCCGGCCTCATCGCGCATCAGAAAAGCAATCTCCGTTGCCTGCGGATTGGCGCGTACCCAATGACGGGGCGTAGTCACCAGCCCCGGATAACGACGTTCATGGGTAAACGTTAAGCGACGCTGAACCACGCCGGCAGGAGGCGCCGGCATCGTGGCTTGCGTTCCTGCCAGCGGCGCATCGCCAGACTGCTTCCAGTCCTGCTCGCTCTGCGGCAACGCGACAATAAACAGCTCCGGCACTTTGTCGCCGTTTATCGCTCGCGTATCGCCAATAAACGCCAGCGCCCGGTCGCCGACCCAGCCTTCTTCATAGGCGCGATTAATCTCGTCGCTGCCCGGCGCGGGGGACGGCGTTGTGCGGCTGACCAGCACGCACCAGTGGCTACCGCCGTATTGCCGTGGATGATCCCCACGCGGTACTACCGGGCCATAGGGAACCGCAACGCCAACGTTGCGCAAATCCAGCGCCGGATCGCGTTCATGCAACACGTGGTCGTTATAGGTAAAGCTGACAAATTCACCGCTCGGGCTGAAAACATGCACATGGCTGCCGCCGCGCAGCGCGCCGGGGGTATAGGGCGGAGTGATATCCATCGCATCGAGGTTGTGCGTTTCGCCCTGCCAGGACACCACGCCGCGACGATGGTGGAAATCGTAATGCCAGCGCTCGTCAGGGTTTTCCGGGCCGTGGATGAAGACATATTTATCTATCGATGGATGAACGGTCACCACGCCAACGTACGCGCCCTGTCCGGCACGGTAGAGGATCTCAACCTCCCCAGTATCGACATTCACCCGCTCGATGGTTTCGCCGGTAAAAGAGGCGCCAGAGGGACGAACGTCAAAGACCAGCCACCGGCTGTCCGCCGTCCAGGCGCGGGTGTTGGTAAGCTGATGATGACGGAGAGCAAAGGTGACTTGTTTCATAAAGATACCCTGATGCGAGACTTTCGCATCAGGGTATAGTATCGGAAAGGATTAGCCTACTCGTTTGACATCCCCCACCAGCAGGATGTAAGAGAGCGCGCCCACCAGCGCAATAACGGAAATATAAACCAGCGCAGGAGCAAAACCATAGTCCTGGGCCAGATAGCCCACCACCAGCGGAACGGTGATACCGCCCAGCCCGCCGACGAAATTAAACATTCCACCGGTCAACCCGATAAGCCGCATCGGCGCAAGCGAAGAGACCAGCGACCAGGTAATAGAAGCGAAGCCGTTACCGAAGAAGGCCAGCGCCATCAGGACCATAATCCACACCGGATCGTTGGTATAGTTTGCGCCCATGATGCAGGTCGAGATCAGCAGGCCGCAGATAATCGGGGTTTTACGCGCGGCGCCTAACGAGAAACCTTTTCTTACCAGCCTGTCCGCCAGCCAGCCGGAGAGCAGCACGCCAACAAAGGCGGCAAGGAACGGAACCGTGGTCATAAAGCCCGCTTTCAGCGCCGTAATCCCCTTTTCCTGGGTCAGATAGTTAGGGAACCAGGTCAGGAAGAACCACAGCGTCGAGGTCACGGCAAACTGTCCAAGGTAAACGCCAATCAGTTTGCGATGGAATACCAGCTTCCAGTCGGCTTTGGTCAGCGGCTGCCGCGCCTCTTTTTTAACGGGCGCATCGCCGTCCACCAGACCACCGCCGTCGCGAATATAATCCAGCTCGGCTTTGCTGATGCTTTTCGTCAGACGCGGCGGCTGATAAACCTTAATCCAAATCAGTGACCATACGATCCCGATAGCGCCGGTAACGATAAATACCCAGTGCCAGCTCAGCATTTCCTGAATCCAGATTAATAGCGGGGTCAGGAATGCCAGCCCGACAAACTGGCCTGAGGTGTAAAAACCGACGGCTGATGCGCGTTCGTGCTCCGGAAACCAGCTGGTCACCATGCGATTATTGGTGGGAAACGCCGGCGCTTCAAATATCCCGGTAATCGCGCGCAGGCCAATCAACGACATCAGCCCGGTGGCAAATCCCTGCAGTAGCGTCGCCACCGACCAGCCAAAAATAGCGATAAAGTAGGTCAGCCTTGAGCCCACGCGGTCAAGGAACCAGCCGCCGGGAATCTGGCAAAGCGTATACAGCCACGCGAAGGCGGAAAATACATATCCCATTTCCGCTTTGGTAATACCAAACTCTTCCTGAATATGCGCCGATGCCACCGCAAGGTTAGCGCGGTCAACATAACAAATCACCACGGTAATAAAGATCATTATCAGCGTCAAATAGCGACGACGCCCGGGTTTTGCAGCTGTAACTGAAATATCCATCGCAATCTGTCTCCAGATTTTGGGCATAGCGAGGCCGCTCACCATGCCCGGTAATTTACAGAGGGTGTGTTTAAAATTTATATTTTTGCTTACGAATGCTCTAAATAGTTCACGTTGCAGGAAGGCGGCAAGATTGCAAATCCCCGGGAGCTTACATTAGTAAGTGACCGGGGTGCGCAATCGCAGCCAACGCACCTGTGGCGTGAAATATGAAGAGCATTTACCATTCCGCGACGCTACCATCCTCATGCCGCCACAACGGATTACGCCAGTCCGGCGCATTCTGACTTAATTCAATGACCCGCGCTTCATCGATTTCTACGCCAAGCCCGGGCTTCATTAATGGTTTAAAGAAACCGCCTTCCATATTGAAGTCCTCTTTATTTTTCACAAAGTCGAGTAATTCCGCGCCCTTGTTATAGTGAATGCCCATACTTTGCTCCTGGAAGACGGCGTTATAGGAGACAAAATCGACGTGCAGGCAGGCGGCAAGCGCAATGGGTCCCAGCGGGCAGTGCGGCGCCAGCGCCACGTCGTAGGCTTCGGCCATTCCGGCGATTTTATAGCACTCGGTAATACCGCCCGCATGCGACAGGTCGGGTTGCAGAATAGCCAGCCCACCGGCTTCCAGCACGCGTTTAAACTCGAAGCGCGAGAACATGCGTTCGCCCGCCGCGATAGGAATCGAGGTTTGCGCCGCCAGCCGCGGATAATATTCCGCCTGCTCGGCAAGAACCGGCTCCTCAATAAACAGCGGGCGATATTGTTCCAGCTCTTTAATCAGCACCTTCGCCATTGGCGCGCTAACGCGGCCGTGGAAATCGAGGCCGAACTCAATTTCATTGCCGAACGCTTCGCGAATTTGCGCGACGGTATTCACCGCCGCATCCACCGCGCGAGAATTATCGATCAGCCCCAGCTCTTCGCAGCCGTTTAATTTGAAGGTATCAAAACCAATACCGCGCAGCTTCTTGATGCCGTCAATCACCTCTGCCGGACGGTCGCCGCCAACCCAGCTGTAGGCTTTGATTTTGTCACGTACCAGGCCGCCCATTAGCTGCCAGACCGGCGCGTTCAGCACTTTGCCTTTAATATCCCACAGCGCCTGGTCGATACCGGCGATGGCGCTCATTAAAATCGGGCCGCCGCGGTAAAAGCCCGCGCGGTACATCACCTGCCACAGGTCGTTAATCCGCGCCGGATCCTGGCCTATGAGATAATCGCCGAGCTCATGCACCGCCGCCTCTACGGTGCGCGCGCGCCCTTCAATCACGGGCTCGCCCCAGCCAACCACGCCTTCGTCGGTTTCAATTTTTAGAAACATCCAGCGCGGGGGTAAACGATACGTGGTGAGTTTGGTTATTTTCATTGCACTGCCTCTCGATACGCTTTAACAAATGCTGCCGCCTGCCGTTGGGTTCGCTCTACGGATTGGCCAGCGCGATAAAGATCGCTGCCCAACCCGGCGCCGGTACAGCCTGCTTTTATCCACTGCGCCAGATTTTCCGGCGTCACGCCGCCCACCGCAAAAACGGGCACCTCCGGCGGCAAAACGGCTTTTAACGCTTTGATGTAGTCAGGGCCAAAAGCCGAAGATGGGAAGACTTTCAACGCCTGCGCCCCGGCATCCAGCGCGGCGAACGCTTCCGTCGCCGTCGCGCATCCCGGACAAACCGTCATGCCGTAGCTCACCGCGCGGCGAATGACCTCGGGCTGAATATTGGGCGTGACGATAAGCCTGCAGCCCATTGAGGCAAGCTGGTCCACCCGTTCTGCATTAAGCACGGTGCCTGCACCAATCAGGGCTTTATCGCCATAAGCCTCAACAACGGCGGGAATACTCTTTTCCCACTGCGGTGAGTTGAGCGGAATTTCAACGGCGTCAAATCCGGCGTCGATCGCCGCCCCCACGTGCGCCAGCGCCTCTTCCGGCGTAATCCCGCGCAGGATAGCGATAAGCGGTAAGTTAGTTTGCCACTGCATGGATGATGCTCCTTATTCCTGTCTGAAATGCGTTGTCGCCCGACACCACGGTGGTCTGACGGCCAATGGCGCTCAGGGCCTGCTGATAGCGGTTCGCCAGCGCATCTCCGGCAACAATGGTGACCTTCGGGTCACCGAAGCGGCTACTCATGGTGGCAACTTCCGCGCCAATCAGCAGGCCGGAGAGAAATTCGCTGACGTGTTCGCGCGGCAATGAGCCCAGCACGTGTGAAGCGCGAACCTCAAAAAGCTGCGGCAGGATGTCTGGCGAATGCAGGCCGCGCTCAAGCCCGGCGTTAAACGCGTCAGGAGCGGATATCTGCTCCGGTAACCCGGCGCCGACCAGCGAGTGGCGCAGCAGCAGATGATGCAGTTCACCGGCCATCACCGTACGAAAGTCGTTAATTTGTTGGCGGTCTGCCTGCACCCATTTGCAGTGGGTGCCGGGCATCACGTAGACGGAAGAAGGGGCTATCGCCCGCGCGCCGAGGAGCTGAGTCTCTTCGCCGCGCATCACATTCTGGTTATCGTCGCGAGAGACGCTGAGTCCGGGAATAATCCAGACGTTGTCGCTAACGGCAGTTAATTGTTCACCAATGGCGGAGAAATGAACGGGAACCGGCAAGTAGGGTACCGCCTGCCAGCCGACGTTACTGCCGACCATTCCTGCCATCACCGCCGGGGTCGCGCCGTCGCGCCAGCCCCGGGTTATTTCGCTAAACACCGCGGCGGGGGAGTGTCCGTTCAGACGCGTGACGCCTGCTTCCGATTGCCTGCTCTCCAGGCACCGTTCGCCCTGATAGAGCCAGGCGCGCAGGTTGGTCGATCCCCAGTCAATTGCGATGTAGCGAGATGTCATGTGATTTCCTTTAACCTTCGTGTCGAGCTGGCGATCATGGTGAGCGCCGCCTGCTCCGCCGCTTCGCTGTCCTGATGCCGGATGGCGTCAAACAGCGCCTTATGTTCCTGGAGCGTTTTCGGCATGTTGGCCTCATCGCCCATCCACGTTCTTTCAAACACCGCCCGCTGTAGCGAACTGATCGCCACGTTGAGCTGCTGCAGAACCGGGTTATGCACCGACTGCAGCACCGCCTCGTGATAGCGAATATCCGCTTCGTTAAACGCTTCCCTGTCCTGGTTGTTGGCGATCATGTCGTTGAGCGCTTCTTCTATTTGCGCCAGGTCGCTCGACGTTGCGCGCTCTGCCGCCCAGCGGGCAATCGCGGGTTCAACCAGGTTACGTACCTCGCTCATCGCGCTAATCAGCCGCGGGTCGTAATCACTCTCCAGCACCCACTGTAAAACGTCGGTGTCGAGATAATTCCACTGGTTACGCGGCGCAACGAACGCGCCGCGATAGCGCTTCATTTCAATCAGCCGCTTAGCCATCAACGAACGGAACACTTCGCGAATGATATTGCGCGAGGTGGCAAACTCCTCACACAGGTCGGCTTCCGCGGGCAGCGCAGAGCCGGGAACGTATTTGCCGCTGACAATCTGCTTGCCCAGCGTGATGACGATGCGATCGGTTTTATTGAGAGTCATGGAAAGTCCTTGTGCTCTGGATGTCTCTCTACTTTACCGCGACAGGCGGTTTTAACCGCAACTTTGTAGTACTAACGTGATACCACTCGTCATCGCCGTGGACACAATGTAGTACAATGCAAACATGTTGTACTACAATTTAGATCACAAAAACGACAATTCGGTTTGGAGATTTTGCGCCGGGGTAAACTCAAGGCATAAAAAAACCCGCGATAAACGCGGGTTTTTCAGAAAGAGATTTTTAGTTTAAGACATATTTTTCAATAGCATATGCCACACCGTCTTCCAGGTTAGATTTGGTGATAAAGTTTGCCGCTTCTTTGACGGCCGGAATCGCGTTATCCATCGCCACGCCGACGCCAGCGTATTCAATCATCGCGATGTCGTTTTCCTGATCGCCAATCGCCATCACCTCTTCCGGCTGGATGCCCAGCGCATCGGCCAGCGATTTCACGCCGGTACCTTTGGTGACGCGTTTATCAAGAATTTCAAGGAAGTACGGCGCGCTTTTCAGCACGGTGTACTTCTCTTTCACTTCAGCCGGAATGCGGGCGATAGCCTTGTCCAGAATCGCCGGCTCATCGATCATCATCACTTTCAGCAGCTGGATATTCGGATCCATCTTTTCAGCTTCGCAGAAGACCAGCGGGATCGTCGCCACGTAGGATTCATGTACCGTGTAATAGCTCACATCGCGGTTCGCGGTATACAGGGTATTACGATCGAGCGCGTGGAAGTGGGAGCCGACATCGCGGGCCAGCTGTTCCAGATAGCGGTAGTCGTCGTAGCCCAGCGCGGTTTGCGCAACGGTACTGCCGTCGCTCGCCTTCTGCACTAAAGCACCGTTATAGGTGATGCAGTAATCTCCAGGCTGCTCCATATGCAGTTCTTTCAGATAGCTGTGCACGCCAGCGTAAGGGCGACCGGTGGTCAGCACCACATTGACGCCGCGTTCACGGGCTGCGGCAATCGCGGTTTTCACCGCAGGTGAAATGGTATGGTCTGGCAGCAGCAGCGTGCCGTCCATATCAATTGCAATCAGTTTAATAGCCATGAAATCCCCGGGTAAGATGAGTCCTTACTCATGCTAACGCGATTAAGCCCACAAAAATAGAGCTACATTGCGCAGCAGAACCCCCCCTTTTAGGCAAGATCCGGGGAACGGGGTCTTACTCGCGGGTGAGCACGATTTTGCCAAACGCACCGCGATCGAGGTGTTCAAGCGCCTGTGCAAGCTGGTTAAAGCGGTAACGGTGCTCAATCACCGGTTTCAGCCTGGTCACGTCAACGGCGCGGACAAAATCTTCCAGTGCGCGACGGTGCCCAACGCCAATACCTTGAATCACAGGTGATTTCAGCAACAGTTCACCCGCGGGCAGCGAGATTTCACTGCCGGCCAGCACGCCGATGACCGAAATACGCCCATGAACCGCCACGGCGCGCAGGGAATGCCTCAGGTTCTCCCCGCCAACGGTTTCAATGATGTGGTCGATGCCGCGATCGTTCGTCAGTTCGTATATCCCTTCAGCCCAGTCGCCTTTAAGCCGGTTGATGCCATAATCGGCGCCGAGTTGTTTGGCCCGCGCCAGTTTTTCATCGCTCCCGGACGTGACAAAAACCTCTGCCCCCTGCGCTTTGGCAATTTGCAAAGCGAATATCGCCACACCGCCCGTGCCCTGCACCAGTACCGATTGCCCGGCGCGTAAATGACCGCGCTCCACCAGCGCGAACCATGCGGTAAGCCCGGCGCATGGTAACGTGCTGGCCTCGGCGTCATCCAGGGTTTCCGGGGCGGCCACCAGCCCGTTTTCATTCACAATCACGTACTCAGACAG
Source organism: Klebsiella sp. OBRC7 (assembly GCF_000293135.1). Taxonomy (NCBI): domain Bacteria; kingdom Pseudomonadati; phylum Pseudomonadota; class Gammaproteobacteria; order Enterobacterales; family Enterobacteriaceae; genus Klebsiella; species Klebsiella sp. OBRC7. Next base: position 8,993 of record NZ_ALNJ01000015.1, read on the forward strand.
CATTCCCTGGAAGTAACCGCCGGTCGTTTTATAGGGCAAAGTGCGGGCGTCCGCTGTAGGCCTACCGTCGATCCACTCCGGGAAAAAGGTCGAGATGACGCGAGCGCCGGGTGTGAAACGCGTGACGCCCTCACCCGTACTTTCCACCACGCCCGCCATATCGGACGCCGGCGTAAACGGGAAGGAAAGCGCAATCGGCATGGTGCCTTCAATGACCATTTTATCGCGATAGTTGAGCGCAACGGCATTCACCCGTACGCAGACTTCACCCGGCCCTGGCTGCGGAACAGGCGACTGGATGAGTTTGAGGTTGTCGCGCCCGAGGGCGTCCATGGACCAGCGTTGCATTGTCTCAGTCATTTTTTCTCTCCTGCCATTAAATAAGCTTCAGGAGCGACAGTCTACCGTTGACTCAGGGTCGCCAGTGGCGATAAGTTTTCCCGTTATTGATGAAAGAAAAGATACAATCCATGACCGATACGCTGAAGGATATTCCGGTTTTTGTGGCCGCCGTTGAGGCGGGGAGTTTTGCTCAGGCCGCAATCCGTTTGCATTTGTCGCGTTCGGCGGTGGGAAAGAGCATCGCTCGCCTTGAGGAGCGACTGGGGGTACGTCTGTTTCAACGTACGACCCGCAGCCAGAGCCTGACCGACAACGGCGCCCTTTTTTATGAACACTGCCTGCGCGCGCTGGAGGAAATTCGGGGCGCAGAATCGCTGCTGGAAACGGGGAAACAGCAGGTCAGTGGCCGCCTGCGCGTGGCCATGCCGGTACTGTTTGGCCGCCAGTGCATCGCCCCGCTGCTGATCGCGCTGGCGCAGGAACATCCAGGCCTTGAGCTGGAGATGTCATTCAGCGATCGCGTGGTGGATCTCGTCGAGGAAGGGTTTGATATGGCGGTGCGTAACGGCACGCTTCAGGACAGCAGCGTTCTGGTCGCCAGAAAGCTGGGAGAACACCGCATGGTGCTGTGCGCCGCGCCGGATTATCTGCTGAAGAAGGGCACGCCGCAAAACGTTGATGATTTACCCCATCATGCGGCCATTAACTATCTGCAGGCAGGCAGAGTGCTCTCCTGGCAGCTGATGGATAGCGAAGGTGCCTCGCACACCTTTACTCCCCGTTCATCGCTCAATATGGATGATTTGCAGGCGATCTGCGACGCTGCGCTGGCCGGACACGGCATTGCATGGCTGCCCTGCTGGATGGTCAGTAAAGAAATTCATCAGGGAAAACTCGTTCCGCTGTTAAAGCAGGCGCCGGATGTGCGCTTCGACGTTCACGCGGTCTGGCAACAGACGCCGCATCTACCGCTGAGGGTAAGAATTGCCGTCGATATGCTCGCCAGCCGTTTACCGTCCGTGATGTCGCTGGACAGGCCTGCGCCCACAAAAAAGCCGCGCTAAACGCGCGGCCTGAGTATGGCGGTGTACGACGATTAAATATCGATGTTTGCCGCTTTGAGGGCGTTCTCTTCGATAAAGGCACGACGCGGTTCAACGGCGTCCCCCATCAGGGTCGTGAACAGCTGGTCAGCGGCAATCGCGTCCTTGACGGTCACGCGCAGCATGCGGCGGCTGTCCGGATCCATGGTAGTTTCCCACAGCTGATCCGGGTTCATCTCACCAAGACCTTTATAGCGCTGGATAGAGAGGCCGCGACGGGACTCTTTCACCAGCCAGTCCAGCGCCTGCTCGAAGCTGGCAACCGGCTGACGACGTTCGCCGCGCTCGATAAAGGCATCGTCTTCAATCAAACCGCGCAGCGTTTCGCCCAGCGCGCAGATACGGTGGTATTCCGGCCCGGTGACAAACTCGTGATCCAGCGGGTAGTCGGTATCCACGCCGTGGGTACGCACGCGAACGATCGGCTCAAACTGCTGCAGCTCGGCGTTCTCGCGGACATCAAATTTCCACTGGCTGCCGTGCTGCTCTTTCTCGTTCAGCTCGCTCACCAGGGTGTTGATCCAGCGCGTTACGGTCTGCTCGTTCGCCAGGTCGGCCTCCGCCAGCGTCGGCTGATAGATAAGCTCTTTCAGCAGGGCTTTCGGGAAGCGACGCTCCATACGACCGATCATTTTCTGCGTGGCGTTATACTCGGCAACCAGTCTCTCCAGCGGCTCGCCGGCTAAGGCCGGCGCGTTGGCGTTGGTATGCAAAGTGGCGCCATCCAGCGCGATGGAGATTTGGTACTGATCCATCGCTTCGTCGTCTTTAATGTACTGTTCCTGCTTGCCTTTCTTCACTTTGTACAGCGGCGGCTGGGCAATGTAGACGTGTCCGCGCTCAACGATTTCCGGCATCTGGCGATAGAAGAAGGTCAGCAGCAGCGTACGAATGTGCGAGCCGTCGACGTCCGCATCGGTCATGATGATGATGCTGTGGTAGCGCAGTTTGTCCGGGTTGTACTCATCGCGGCCAATGCCGCAGCCCAGCGCGGTAATCAGCGTCGCCACTTCCTGAGACGCGAGCATTTTGTCAAAGCGCGCTTTCTCAACGTTAAGGATTTTACCTTTCAGCGGCAGAATCGCCTGGTTCTTACGGTTACGCCCCTGTTTCGCAGAGCCGCCCGCAGAGTCCCCTTCCACTAAGTACAGTTCAGAGTGCGCGGGATCGCGTTCCTGACAGTCCGCCAGCTTGCCCGGCAGGCCAGCCAGATCCAGCGCGCCTTTACGGCGAGTCATTTCACGCGCCCGACGTGCGGCTTCGCGCGCGCGCGCCGCGTCGATGATTTTACCGACCACGATTTTGGCGTCAGACGGGTTTTCCAGCAGGTATTCGTTCAGCAGTTCGTTCATCTGCTGTTCGACCGCCGATTTCACCTCTGAGGAGACCAGCTTGTCTTTGGTCTGCGAGGAGAATTTCGGATCCGGCACCTTCACGGAGACCACGGCAATCAGGCCTTCACGGGCATCGTCGCCGGTGGCGCTGACTTTCGCTTTTTTGCTATAGCCTTCTTTATCCATGTAGGCGTTCAGGGTACGGGTCATTGCCGCACGGAAGCCTGCAAGGTGGGTGCCGCCGTCGCGCTGCGGAATGTTGTTGGTAAAGCAGTAGATGTTTTCCTGGAAACCATCGTTCCACTGCAGCGCAACTTCAACGCCGATGCCGTCTTTTTCGGTGGAGAAATAGAAGATATTCGGGTGGATCGGCGTTTTGTTTTTGTTCAGATATTCGACGAACGCTTTGATACCGCCTTCGTAGTGGAAATGATCTTCTTTACCGTCGCGCTTGTCGCGCAGGCGAATCGACACTCCGGAGTTCAGGAACGACAGCTCGCGCAGGCGTTTTGCCAGAATCTCGTATTCGAATTCGACCACGTTGGTAAAAGTTTCGTAGCTCGGCCAGAAGCGAACCATGGTGCCGGTTTTTTCGGTTTCGCCGGTAACCGCCAGCGGCGCCTGCGGCACGCCGTGGGCATAAATCTGACGGTGAATTTTGTTATCGCGCTGAATGACCAGCTCCAGCTTCTGCGACAGGGCGTTAACAACGGAAACGCCTACGCCATGCAGACCACCGGAAACTTTATACGAGTTATCATCAAATTTACCGCCCGCGTGCAGAACGGTCATGATCACTTCCGCCGCCGACACGCCCTCTTCCGGGTGAATACCGGTCGGAATACCGCGGCCGTCATCCTGTACGGAGACGGAGTTGTCGCTGTGGATAGTAACAACGATGTCTTTACAGTAACCTGCGAGCGCTTCGTCGATAGCGTTATCCACAACCTCGAATACCATGTGGTGCAGACCGGTGCCGTCATCCGTGTCGCCGATATACATACCCGGGCGCTTACGCACCGCATCCAGCCCTTTCAGGACTTTGATACTGGAGGAGTCATAAGAATTCGACATCAACGTTTCTCGCTCATTTCATCTTAGGTTAATCCGCTATTTTACCCTTTTCCACGGTAAACATCTTCGAATTTTCGTCCGACATGTCCATAACGTGTTCAGCGCTAATGGCGCTGACGAAAACCTGCGACTGCGTGGCTTTTAAGCGGCTGGCCAGCAGCCCACGCCGCGCGTCGTCAAGTTCCGAGGCAAAATCATCTATCAGGTACAGGCAGCGCCGCCCGCTTTCACGGGTCAGAAACTCGCCTTGCGCCAGTCGTAGGGCGCACATCAGCAGCTTAAGCTGCCCGCGTGACAATGTATCCTCTACCGGCGCGCCGTCGGCACGAATGCGGAAATCCGCTTTGTGCGGGCCGTGGGCGGTATAGGTTAGCATGCGGTCGCGTTCGAAATTTCGCTCCAGCACCTCGGCATAATCCGTTTCTTTCTCCCAGCCGCGCTGGAAAGAGAAGGTGAGAGCAAACTCCGGTAAAAACTGCCGACAGGTATCCGCCATGTCTTCGACGATAGCGGCACTGTATTCGGCCCGCCAGCTGCTGATTTGCTCCGCCAGCGGTATCAGCTCCAGATCCCAGGGCCGCAGCTGCGCATAGCGACTGACCTGACGCAGCGCGGCGTTGCGCTGCTTCACCAGGCGCTTCAGGTTGCTCCAGGCGGTGAAGAATCCGGCTTCGTTGTGGAAGCATCCCCAGTCAAGGAACGCTCTTCTGTATTTGGGGCCGCCGTTGAGTAAAGTAAACCCCTCCGGCGTAATCAGCTGCATCGGCATCAGGTGCGCCAGCTCCGCCACTTTGTGGCCGTCGGTGCCGTCGATGCGCACCTTGCTGTCGCCCTGCTTGTCTTTGGTCAGGCCGATAGATACTTCTCGCTCTTCGCCCTGCAGGCGGCCGTGCAGGACAAAGGACTCCTGCTCGTGACGAATCACGCGGCCAATCTGCAAACTCCGAAACGCCCGACCGTGGCCAAGCGTGTAGATAGCTTCAAGTACGCTGGTTTTGCCGCTGCCGTTGGCGCCAACCAGGAAGTTAAAGCCGGGAGATAAAGCGAGATCCGCATGTTCAATATTGCGGAAGTCTTTGATTAGAAGTCGGGATAGCGACATATCAGCTCATAACCAGGGCGTTATCGGCGCAGTTAGTCTGGTTACGGCCAGCGCGCAGCAACCGGAGCGTACTAAAGTACGTGAGGATTGCGAGCACTGCCCGGAGCCAGAATAACAAGTAAGATAGCCCGATATTTTCTACAGCCTCATAGGCATGACGACATAGGCTGCGGATTGGGAAGCCGCATCCTCAATCTGCACGCTCGACACGGAATCGGTCAGCAGAATACGCACATTCTCGCACTTCAGCGCGTTAAGCACATCCAGTACATAGCTGACGTTAAAGCCGATTTCCATCTCAGTCCCGGCATAGGTGACGTCCAGAATCTCTTCCGCTTCTTCCTGTTCCGGGTTATTGGCGGTGATTTTCAGCTGATTTTCACTGACGTACAGGCGCACACCGCGGAATTTTTCGTTGGAAAGAATCGCCGCGCGGGCAAAGGCCTGCTTGAGAATATCGCAGCCGGCGTCCAGGTGCTTATCCGGATTTTTCGGCAGTACGCGGCGATAGTCAGGGAAACGACCATCCACCAGCTTTGAAGTGAAGATAAAGTCGCCAACGTGAGCGCGGATATTGTTGCTGCCGATCTGCACGCGCAGCGGGGTATCGCCGCCGTCGAGCATACGCATCAGCTCAATCACGCCTTTACGCGGTACGATCACCGAATGATTGGGCAGGGACTCTTCCAGCGGCATCGAGCAAACCGCCAGGCGGTGGCCGTCGGTCGCCACGGTGCGAAGTTCGCTGCCTTCGGTTTCAAACAGCATGCCGTTCAAGTAATAGCGAACGTCCTGATGTGCCATCGAAAACTGCGTCGCCTCGATCAGGCGCTTCATGGTCGCCTGCGGCAGGGTAAATTCAACTTCGCTCTGCCAGTCATCAAGGTTGGGGAAATCCGCTGCTGGCAGCGTAGAGAGCGAGAAGCGGCTGCGACCGGAACGCACCAGCATACGCTCGCCTTCCAGCTGTACCGCAATCTCCGCGCCCTCAGGCAGGCCGCGGCAGATATCAAAAAATTTACGCGCCGGAACGGTTGTTGCTCCCGCTTCGTGCGGCTGAATCAGCGCAACGCGCGCGACCATTTCCATTTCCAGATCGGTACCGGTCAGCGACAGCGCGCCATCGGTAACCTGAAGGAGCAGGTTGCCAAGAATCGGTAGCGTCGGACGACCACCTAAAGGACCGCTCACCTGTTGCAGCGGTTTTAATAAATGTTCACGTTCTACGGTAAATTTCATAGCGTCACGAGGATAATGTTCTGATTAAATTGGAAAAATCTTCTTTGATATCGTGGCTTTCTTCACGCAGTTGCTCAATCTTACGGCAAGCGTGCAGGACGGTGGTATGGTCGCGGCCGCCAAACGCATCGCCGATTTCCGGCAGACTGTGGTTGGTCAGCTCTTTTGCCAGCGCCATCGCCATCTGGCGGGGGCGCGCCACCGAACGGGAGCGGCGTTTAGACAGCAGGTCCGCTACCTTAATTTTGTAATACTCCGCCACCGTCTTTTGAATATTGTCGATGGTGACCAGTTTTTCCTGTAAAGCCAACAGATCGCGCAGCGCTTCGCGTACGAAATCGATGGTGATCGCCCGGCCGGTAAAGTTGGCGTTGGCGATAACGCGGTTCAGCGCCCCTTCCAGCTCACGTACGTTAGAGCGCAGGCGCTTGGCAATGAAGAACGCCACTTCGCCCGGCAGGCGGATGTCGTTTTCATCGGCTTTTTTCATCAGGATCGCCACGCGGGTTTCCAGCTCAGGCGGCTCGATCGCAACCGTCAGCCCCCAGCCGAAGCGTGATTTCAGACGATCTTCAACCCCGTTGATCTCCTTCGGATAGCGATCCGACGTCAGGATGATCTGCTGATTGCCTTCCAGCAGGGCGTTAAAGGTGTGGAAAAACTCTTCCTGCGAGCGCTCTTTATTAGCAAAAAACTGAATGTCATCGATCAGCAGTGCGTCAACGGAGCGGTAATAGCGCTTAAATTCTTCAATGGCGTTGTTTTGCAGGGCTTTTACCATGTCCTGTACAAAACGCTCGGAGTGCATGTAAACCACTTTCGCATTGGGTTTGCGCGCCACAATTCCGTTACCCACCGCATGTAAAAGGTGCGTTTTACCCAGGCCGGTGCCGCCATAAAGAAACAGCGGGTTGTACGCGCCGCCGGGGTTATCCGCAACCTGACGCGCCGCCGCGCGAGCCAGCTGGTTGGATTTACCTTCGACGAAGTTATCAAACGTATGTTTGACATTGACGTTAGAGCGGTAGGTCGGTTCTGCCGGCGCCGGAACGTTATCCCAACCCGGACGCACGATAGTGGGCGCAACGCGCGTTGTCTGGATCTGCTGCGCAGGCGCTGCGGCCGCAACGCTTACCGTACCTCTCTGCATCTGAACGGCAGGCTTAGCGCCCACCTCAAACCGCAGCTGTGGGGCATCCGCACCGCAAAAATCATTGAGGAGTCCATTGATATTATTGAGGTATTTATCCCTTACCCAATCGAGCACAAAACGGTTTGGCGCATACAGTGCCAGCGTGTTATCGCTCAATTCCGCCTGCAAAGGGCGTATCCACATGCTGAATTCTGTGGCTGGTAACTCATCCTGCAATCGGGCAAGACACTGCTGCCAAAGCGAAAGTGACACGGCGGACTCCACTCGAACAAAAATCGATATATAAAGAGAAACTGAAACAATCGTGATTGTTGGCACACGTCGACAAGACCCTGCATAGCCGAAAAGCCCCTGCACAAAAGGGGTGACGTGCGAACCGCTATCTGCGGTTATTACCCGATGCGGATCTCTGGATCCCGATCGGGACCGGGGATCATAGCCTAAACTGAGAAAGAGATCTTGTGTTTCTCAACAGATTCTTCCCGATTTATCCACAGGAAGGATCGAAGCTGGGTAAGTGTAATCGATCCTGGCTGGAGCGGAGCACGATTTCAGCCGCATATTGGAAAAATTAATGAACTATCCTGGTTTTGGGCTTAATCGATCTAACAAAGATCCTTTGCGATCCTTGCGCTTTATCCACTAGGTCGTATAATCCACCACCCGGCGCGTAATGCCCGTTTTCCGCAGTGTGCCATCGCCTGTTTTTTGTGCGGCAAGGTGCGAGAAATAAGGAAAGAGAATTGACTCCGGAGTGTACAATTATTACAATCCGGCCTCTTTAATCACCCACGCTGAGGCGTAGGCCGTTCGAAATTCGTTCGGATTTACGCGAAAGTCAGTGAAATTATTCAAGTTTAGGTAGAAATCGCCATGAAACGCACTTTTCAACCGTCTGTACTGAAGCGCAACCGTTCTCACGGCTTCCGTGCTCGTATGGCTACTAAAAATGGTCGTCAGGTTCTGGCACGTCGTCGTGCTAAAAGCCGCGCTCGTCTGACCGTTTCCAAGTAATAAAGCTAACCCTGAGTGGTTAAGCTCGCATTTCCCAGGGAGTTACGCTTGTTAACTCCCAGTCATTTCACTTTCGTCTTCCAGCAGCCATTACGGGCTGGCACGCCGCAAATCACCATCCTCGGCCGCCAAAATTCGCTGGGGCATCCCCGCATCGGTCTTACCGTCGCCAAGAAAAACGTCAAGCGCGCGCATGAACGCAATCGGATTAAACGTCTGACGCGTGAAAGCTTCCGTTTACGTCAACATGAACTCCCGCCAATGGATTTCGTGGTGGTGGCGAAGAAAGGGGTTGCCGACCTCGATAACCGTGCTCTCTCGGAAGCGTTGGAAAAATTATGGCGCCGCCACTGTCGCCTGGCTCGCGGGTCCTGATAGGCCTGATTCGGGTCTATCAGCGCCTGATTAGTCCGCTACTCGGGCCGCACTGTCGTTTCACGCCGACCTGTTCTCAATACGGAATTGAGGCATTGCGCAGGTTTGGATTGATAAAAGGCAGTTGGTTGACGGTGAAACGCGTATTAAAATGCCACCCTTTACACCCTGGTGGTGACGATCCCGTCCCGCCTGGACCATTTGATACCAGAGAACACTAACGATGGATTCGCAACGCAATCTTCTTATCATCGCTTTGTTGTTCGTGTCTTTCATGATCTGGCAAGCCTGGGAGCAGGATAACAATCCTCAACCCCAGCAGCAGACCACGCAGACAACGACCACAGCAACGGGTAGCGCCGCCGACCAGGGCGTACCGGCCAGTGGCCAGGGGAAACTGATTACGGTAAAAACCGATGTGCTTGACCTGACCATCAACACCCGCGGTGGTGATGTTGAGCAAGCGCTGCTTCTGGATTATCCGAAAGAGCTGAAGTCAACTGAGCCGTTCCAGCTTCTGGAAACCACGCCGCAGTTTACCTATCAGGCGCAGAGCGGCCTGACCGGTCGTGATGGCCCGGACAACCCGGCTAACGGACCGCGTCCGTTGTATAACGTCGATAAAGATGCGTTTGTGATGGCTGATGGCCAGAACGAAATCGTCATTCCTCTGACGTACACCGATAAAGCAGGCAACGTATTCACCAAAACTTTCACCCTGAAGCGCGGTGAATATGCGGTGAACGTCGGCTATAGCGTGCAGAACGCCAGCGAAAAACCGCTGGAACTGTCGACCTTTGGCCAGCTGAAGCAAACCGCCAACCTGCCGACGCATCGCGACACGCAGACCGGCGGCCTGACGACAATGCACACCTTCCGTGGCGCGGCGTACTCAACGTCTGAAACGAAGTACGAAAAATACAAATTCGATACTATCGTCGATAACGAAAACCTGAACGTCAGCACCAAAAACGGCTGGGTTGCCATGCTGCAGCAGTACTTTACTACCGCATGGGTTCCGCAGAACACCGGTACTAACAACTTCTACACCGCGAATCTCGGCAACGGTATTGTGGCAATCGGCTACAAATCTCAGCCGGTTCTGGTGCAGCCGGGTCAAACCGATAAGCTGGAAAGCACCCTGTGGGTCGGCCCGGCTATTCAGGACAAAATGGCCGCCGTTGCGCCGCATCTTGACCTGACCGTCGACTACGGCTGGCTGTGGTTTATCTCTCAGCCGCTGTTCAAACTGCTGAAATGGATCCATAGCTTCCTGGGCAACTGGGGCTTCTCCATCATCGTCATCACCTTTATCGTTCGTGGCATCATGTACCCGCTGACTAAAGCGCAGTACACCTCCATGGCGAAGATGCGTATGCTGCAGCCGAAGATTCAGGCAATGCGCGAGCGTCTGGGCGACGACAAGCAGCGTCAAAGCCAGGAAATGATGGCTCTGTATAAAGCTGAGAAGGTTAACCCGCTGGGTGGCTGCTTCCCGCTGATTATCCAGATGCCAATCTTCCTTGCGCTGTACTACATGCTGAGCGCCTCGGTTGAACTGCGTCATGCGCCGTTTATCCTGTGGATCCACGACCTGTCTGCGCAAGACCCGTACTACATCCTGCCGATCATCATGGGCGCGACGATGTTCTTCATCCAGAAGATGTCTCCGACCACCGTGACCGACCCGATGCAGCAGAAGATCATGACCTTTATGCCGGTCATCTTCACGGTGTTCTTCCTGTGGTTCCCGTCCGGTCTGGTGGTTTACTATATCGTCAGCAACCTGGTCACCATTATTCAGCAGCAGCTGATTTACCGTGGTCTGGAGAAGCGTGGCCTGCATAGCCGCGAGAAGAAAAAATCCTGATTCTCTTCATTCTTCAAGCCGCAGATGCGTTGGCTTCGTTAGTTCGCCCCGGTCACTTACTTCAGTAAGCTCCCGGGGCCTCTCTAACTTGCCGCCTTCCTGCAACTTGAACTATTTCGAGAATCTACGGTAAAGTTAATGCCAGAGAAGGCGGTCAATAGACCGCCTTTTTTACATCTACATAGAGAGTCACCATGAGCCATAACGACACTATCGTCGCCCAGGCAACCCCACCGGGACGCGGTGGTGTGGGCATTCTGCGCATCTCTGGCCTGAAGGCGCGCGACGTTGCGCAGGCGGTGCTGGGCAAGCTGCCGAAGCCGCGCTATGCCGACTACCTGCCGTTTAAAGACAGCGACGGCAGCGCGCTGGATCAGGGGATTGCGCTGTGGTTCCCCGGCCCGAACTCCTTTACCGGCGAAGACGTGCTGGAGCTTCAGGGCCACGGCGGCCCCGTTATCCTCGACCTGCTTCTGAAACGCATTCTGACGCTGCCGGGCGTGCGCATCGCCAGGCCCGGCGAGTTCTCAGAGCGCGCGTTTTTAAACGACAAGCTCGACCTGGCACAGGCAGAAGCCATTGCCGACCTGATCGACGCCAGCTCCGAGCAGGCGGCTCGTTCTGCGCTGAATTCGCTGCAGGGCGCATTCTCCACTCGCGTAAACCATCTTGTGGAAGCGCTGACGCACCTGCGCATCTACGTGGAAGCGGCCATTGATTTCCCGGACGAGGAGATCGACTTCCTCTCCGATGGCAAAATCGAAGCCCAGCTAAACGACGTTATCGCCGATCTTGACGCCGTGCGCGCCGAAGCGCGCCAGGGCAGCCTGCTGCGCGAAGGGATGAAGGTCGTCATTGCCGGCCGGCCGAACGCCGGGAAATCAAGCCTGCTGAATGCGCTGGCGGGCCGGGAGGCGGCTATCGTCACCGATATTGCCGGTACCACCCGCGACGTATTACGCGAGCATATCCATATCGACGGTATGCCGCTGCACATCATTGATACCGCCGGCCTGCGCGATGCGAACGATGAGGTCGAACGTATCGGCATCGAACGCGCCTGGCAGGAGATTGAACAAGCCGATCGCGTGCTGTTTATGGTCGATGGTACCACCACCGACGCGACCGATCCGGCGGATATCTGGTCAGATTTTATCGCCCGTCTGCCGAAAAACCTGCCGATTACCGTGGTGCGCAACAAAGCGGATCTCACCGGCGAAACGCTGGGGCTGAGCGAAGTGAATGACCACTCACTTGTTCGCCTTTCGGCGCGTACCGGCGAGGGCGTAGACGTGCTGCGTAATCATCTCAAGCAGAGCATGGGCTTTGAAACCAATATGGAAGGCGGATTTCTGGCGCGCCGCCGCCATCTGCAGGCGCTGTCCGACGCCGCAGAACATCTTCAGCAGGGTAAAGCGCAGCTGCTGGGCGCCTGGGCTGGCGAGCTGCTGGCAGAAGAGCTGCGCCTGGCCCAGCAGAGCCTGAGCGAAATCACCGGCGAGTTTACCTCCGACGACCTGCTGGGACGCATTTTCTCAAGTTTCTGTATTGGTAAGTAAGCTCAGTATGTGAGCATTGACTAACCCGCCTTAACGTCCTGTTAAAGCGGGTTAATTATTTCCCTTAGCGTCTTCACGGCGTATCGCTTTGTCTATTACCCTTATCGGTACTCCCACTTACCGGATACGACAATGATGGCTGATTACACATTTATTGATACCGTCCCTTCGGCGGAAGATTTTTGTCGCCTGCGCGTCATATCAGGTATGTCACCGCGCCCGCTGGAAGGTGCCCGCGCGGGTCTGCCGCGTAGCTGCTACGGCGTGCATATCCTCTATGCGGGTGTGCCTGTTGGTATGGGGCGCATCGTCGGCGACGGCGCATTGAACTTTGAAATCGTCGACGTCGCCGTGGACCCGGCCCATCAGGGAAAAGGTCTCGGTCGCCAGATCGTGCAAAAAATAGTTACCTGGCTTGATAATAACGCGTTTAAAGGGGCATACGTCTCGCTGGTGGCCGATGTTCCCGAACTGTACGCCAAATTTGGGTTTTCCAGCGTCAGACCCGAAAGTGAAGGTATGGCGAAGATCTGGAAATAGCCCCGAGTACGAACACCCTGTTTAGATGTAACCAGAATCGCCGCAACGGCGGAGGGGCATCCGGGGCTGCGGTATCTCCCGGATGCCGGTGATGCTATCAGAATTAAATAAAGTCGGCAGCGCGAAAAGCGTCCAGCGCGACGCGCTTTTGCTCTCTGGTCATCGGGCGCAGCGGGCGGCGCGGATCGCCCACCTCAATGCCGTGCAGCTGCATAGCCAGCTTCCCAGCCGCCACCCCGCCGTACTGAACCAGGATGCGAATAATCGCGATGACTTTATCCATACAGGCGGCAACGTCCTGATGATCCCCCCGGTTGAAGCTCTCGATCAGGCGATGATAGAGCGGCGCCGCGTAGTTATAGGTACTGCCCACCGCGCCGACGGCGCCGCAGGCCAGGCCTGCGGGTAAAAACTCATCCACGCCGAACGGAATATCGAACTGCCGATTGTTGACGCGCAGGCAGCGCTGGAACTCATACATATCTGCGGAGTTAAACTTCATACCGGACAGGTTCGGAATTTTATCCGCCGCGGCAATCAAGAACTGCTCCATATCGAGGCTCAGACCCGACATGCCGGAATGGTAGTAATAGAAGCCTTTTGACGGCGCCGCAGCCGCGATAATACGGCAATATTCCACCAGATCGTCGACGGTAGACGGTTTAAAGAAGCACGGACCGATGACCGAGGTGGCAAAAATATCCAGGGTTTCAGCATGACGGCTCAGCTCCAGCGCATCGGCGATGCTGAGCGCCCCCGTGTGCAGCGTGATGCTGAGCTGTCCCTGGCTTGCCGCGACCCAGCGCTCGGCGATTTTTTTACGCTCGTCAACAGAACAGTGAATACCTTCTCCGGTTGTCCCACAGACGTAAGCGCCTTTAACGCCCTGGCGAATCAAGTGCTCGGCAATCCGATCGATAACGGGGTAGTTGACTTCGCCGTTGGCATCAAAAGGCGTGTGGGGAGCGGCAATAAGACCGGTTAGCTTTGTCATGTAAACCTCTAGTGGTGTTTTTCTTCTTAAATAAATTAATTTTGAAGTATTACTCCACTTTAAAAGGTAACCATGCCGGTTGCAACTGGATACCGGCAGGGAGAAAAACGGGAGTAGCAGATTGTGATGAATCGCACAAAAATCGCTCTATTTGAGCGTGGACAGGGCATCCATCGTGCGCAGTTTATTGGCTCGGGCGGCTTCCGGATCTTTCTGCACCAGCAGCGTGTAAATGAGATCCAGTACGAAAAGCTGCGCCGTTTTGGTGCCAATAGAGTCGCCCTGCAGGCGTCCCTGGCGGTTGCCGTTAATCAGCGTAATATCCGCGACTTTACTCAATGGCGACCCGAGGTTATGCGTTAGGGCGACGGTGATGGCTCCGGCCTGCTTTGCCAGACTAAGAGCGTGGGTGGTTTCCGGCGAATGACCGGAGTGGCTGATACCGATAGCGACATCGCCAGCCTTAAGCAGCGCGGCCTGCATATACATAAAGTGGTTATTCGTTAAGGCATCGACGCGCATCCCGATTCGCATCAGCTTGTGCTTCATCTCTTCGGCGGTCAGCCCGGAGGCGCCAACGCCGAAGATAAAGGTGCTATTGCAGCTATGCAGCGCCTCCACGACCCGTTCAACCTGCTCCATATCCAGCAGATTGAGCGTTTCCGAGAGCACGGTCGAGATAGCGCCCTGGAGCTTGAGACCGATGGTGTGCGCATCGTCGGCTTTCTGAATTTCAGCCTCCAGAAGCGTGCTGTTGTCATCGGTATCGGTCATGGCCAGCTCTATAGCCAGCTCCATTTTGAAATTCTGAAAGCCTTTATAGCCCAGCTGTCGACAGAAACGGATCACCGACGCTTCGCCCGCGTTCACTTCCTCTGAGAGGTCGGCGATGGAAAGCTGCGTCACCTTGTGGGGGGAAGTCATCACAAACTGCGCAATGCTTTTCCCGACGCGGGTCATACTACTTTGCATCGCTCCCAGGGTATCAAGTATTTTCCCGGCTTTGACCGGCGAAGTCGGAGTCGTCATCTCTTCCCTACTGTTTACGCGATTATCAGGCGCTAATGATGGAGTACAGCGTATCACCAGGCAATATAGATTTTTAAAAACGCCGTGCCGCCGCGTCTATATCCTGAGCGGCGAAAACATTTTACGTCTCATGGCGTGAGTCAGATCGCCTTTTTTCGTTTCTCCTCTTCTGCGTCCATGATCTTGTTCACACATTTAATGAAATGCTCTTGTGGTGTTTAACTTCTAAAAAATACATTAAATGGAGTTTAACTTCATTTGGCTGTGCGACACCCTGCTGTTTTAGGCCCGATAGCATAAAAACGCTGCTCATCACAGGAGAGCATATGAGTGAAATAATAAGTACCAAACCATGGTATAAGCACCTCAATAAGTCCCAGTGGCGGGCTTTCTCTGCAGCCTGGCTGGGCTATTTACTGGATGGTTTTGATTTCGTTTTAATCGCTCTGGTGCTCACCGAGGTACAAAGCGAATTTCAGCTCACTACGGTCCAGGCGGCGAGTATCATCTCCGCAGCGTTTATCTCCCGTTGGTTCGGCGGTCTGCTGCTGGGGGCGATGGGCGACCGTTATGGCCGCCGCCTGGCGATGGTCAGCAGTATTATTCTTTTCTCCGTCGGTACGCTGGCCTGCTGCTTTGCGCCGGGATACACCTCGATGTTTATCGCCCGAATGGTGATCGGAATGGGGATGGCCGGCGAGTACGGCTCCAGCGCCACCTATGTTATTGAAAGCTGGCCAAAACATCTGCGTAACAAAGCCAGCGGCTTCCTGATTTCCGGTTTTTCCGTCGGCGCCGTCGTGGCGGCGCAGGTTTACAGCCTGGTGGTGCCCCTCTGGGGCTGGCGCGCCTTATTCTTCCTCGGCATTTTGCCGATTATTTTCGCGCTGTGGCTGCGTAAAAATATTCCGGAAACGGAAGACTGGAAAGAGCGGCAGACGAAGAAAGCGCCGGTGCGGACGATGGTGGATATCCTCTATCGCGGTAAATATCGCGCCACGAATATAGCAATGACGCTGATCGCAACGGCAGCGCTATGGTTCTGCTTCGCAGGGAACCAGCACAACCCGCTGGTGGTGATTGCGCTGGCGCTCGTTTGCACCGTTATTTTCATCAGCTTTATGGTACAGAGCAGCGGAAAACGTTGGCCGACCGGCGTGATGCTGATGATTGTCGTTCTGTTCGCCTTTCTCTACTCCTGGCCTATCCAGGCGCTGTTACCGACCTATCTGAAAACCGAGTTGGCATACGATCCGTCGACGGTCGCGAAGGTGCTCTTCTTTAGCGGATTCGGCGCAGCCGTCGGCTGCATCGTCGGCGGTTTCCTCGGCGACTGGCTGGGCACGCGAAAAGCCTACGTTTACAGCCTGCTGGCATCGCAGGTCCTGATTATTCCGGTGTTCGCCATCGGCGGCTCCAGCATCTGGGGTCTGGGCATCCTTCTCTTCTTCCAGCAGATGCTGGGTCAGGGGATTGCCGGGATCTTACCGAAACTGATCGGCGGCTACTTCGACACCGACCAGCGCGCTGCCGGTCTGGGTTTCACCTATAACGTAGGCGCCCTGGGCGGGGCGGCTGCGCCGGTCCTCGGCGCGCTGGTCGCGCAGCACATGCATCTGGGTACGGCGCTGGGGTCACTCTCTTTCGGACTGACGTTTGTGGTGATCCTGTTGATTGGCCTGGATATGCCGTCCCGCGTACAGCGCTGGATTCGCCCGGAAGCGCTGCGAACCCATGACGCTATCGATGGTAAACCGTTCAGCGGCGCACTGGTTGGTCACGACAAAGCGAACGCTCCGCTTTGCGATAAACACTAAATTCATGCGCCCGCCGCTGTCGGGCGCAAACGGAAGTAAGGGATAGTGCTATGTCTTTATTTGATGTTCTGGATATTAACGTTAAACAATTGGGTGGCCTCATTGTCTCCTGCCAGCCGGTACCGGGTAGCCCGTTAGATAAACCTGAAATCGTCGCGGCTATGGCGCTGGCGGCGGTCAATACGGGGGCGGTCGCAGTACGAATTGAAGGCCTTAACAACCTGAAGGCGACCCGCGAACTGATTTCAGTACCGATTATTGGCATCATCAAACGCGATCTGCCGGACTCGCCGGTGCGCATTACGCCATTTCTGGAAGATGTAGACGCGCTGGCGCAGGCGGGGGCGGATATTATCGCCTTCGACGGTACGGATCGCCCGCGTCCGGTTGGCGTTAAGGCAATGATTGACCGAATTCATCAGCGTGGCTGCGCGGCGATGGCAGACTGCTCCAGCCTGGAGGACGGGACTGAGTGCCACAATCTTGGCGCAGACATTATCGGGACAACGATGTCCGGGTATACCACGGATGCGGTACCTACCGAACCGGATTTCCCGCTAGTGCAGGCGCTGAGCGCCAAAGGGTACCGGGTTATTGCAGAAGGCCGATTTAACTCCCCGGCGCTGGCGGCGCTGGCGATAAAGCACGGCGCATGGGCGGTGACCGTCGGCTCCGCCATTACGCGTATTGAACACATCTGCCAGTGGTACCGCGATGCGCTGGCTGAGGTTGCGCTATGACGACGCTGGCAATAGACATCGGCGGCACCAAGCTGGCCGCCGCGCTAATTGACACGCAGCATCGTCCGTTGGAGAAACGAGCGCTGCCGACGCCCGCCAGCAAAACATCGGTGGCGCTAACGGAGGCATTGAGCGCGCTGGTCGCGCCTTTCGCAGGGCGGGCCCGGCGGGTAGCGGTCGCCTCCACGGGCATTATTGGTCACGGCGTGCTGACGGCGTTAAACCCGGATAACCTGGGCGGGCTGGCGCAGTTTCCCCTGCGGGAAACGCTGGAGCAGCTGACGGGGCTGCCGTGCCTTGCGGTGAACGATGCGCAGGCAGCGGCCTGGGCCGAATATCACGCTCTGGCTGTCGATGCCCATGAGATGGTCTTCATCACCATCTCTACCGGCGTGGGCGGCGGTATCGTCTGCCACGGTCAGCTCTTGTCCGGCAAAGAGGGGCTGGCCGGACATATAGGCCATACGCTGGCTGACCCGCACGGCCCGCGCTGCGGCTGCGGGCGTATTGGCTGCGTGGAAGCTATTGCCTCCGGAAGGGGGATCGCCGCACTGGCGACGGACGATCTGCAGGGAATGACGGCCAAAACCATTTTTGCTCTTGCGCAGAGCGGCCACTCCCAGGCGACATCGTTAGTTCACCGTTCGGCGCAAACCATCGCCCGGCTGATTGCCGACATGAAGGCCAGCTTTAACTGCCAGTGTGCCGTCCTGGGCGGCAGCATCGGGCTGGCGCCCGGCTATATTCCCCTGGTTGAAAGATATCTGGCGCAGGAGCCTGCGGTATATCACACACCTATTGTAGCCGCACACTATCAGCATGATGCCGGGCTGATCGGCGCGGCGTTGTTAGCAGAGGACAAAGCATTATGATTATCGGCGATATCCATCACCCGGAATGCGCAGGACTATCACCCGTTCTGCTTGAGGCCGTGAGGCTGGCCGTTAAGGCCCAGCCGCAGCAGTGTGAACCGGGGCGTTATGATTTGCAGGGCGATGATATTTATATGAACGTCATGCGCTTCACTACGCAGCCGGCGGAAAGTAAAAAAGCGGAGCTGCACGAAAAATTTATTGATATTCAGATCCTGCTGGAAGGCGAAGAAACCCTCCATTACGGCGTGGCCGATAGCGCCCGAGAGTGCGAAACGTGGCACCACGAGGAGGACTACCGGCTGTGTTCAACCATTGCCAACCAGCAGCAGGTAGTACTGAAACCCGGTATGTTTGCCATTTTCTTGCCGGGCGAGCCGCATAAGCCGGGCGTGCAGGCCGCAGCGAGCATGGAGATAAAAAAAGCGGTAATTAAAGTTAACCGCGCGCTGCTTGTCTGAGTCACTTCCTTCACCCGCCAGGTATGCGTCCTGGCGGGATGGCCTCCCGACGCCAAAGCGACGCTTGCTTCGTCACTTTTCCTCGCAGGAAAACATTGTTGTCCAAATGGCAACTCGTACTCCCGCACAAACCCCACTATTCTGTACCGCATTCTAATGCGAGGGGTTCTATGGCACGCTTTCTTATCTGCAGTTTTGCGCTGGTTCTGCTTTATCCATCCGGCATCGATATGTATCTGGTCGGTCTGCCGCGCATTGCGCAGGATCTGGGGGCCAGTGAAGCGCAGCTGCATATCGCCTTTTCGGTTTATCTGGCGGGAATGGCCGCGGCAATGCTGTTTGCGGGTCGTATCGCCGATAAATCAGGACGCAAGCCGGTGGCGATTTTCGGTGCCGTGGTCTTCATACTGGCCTCCCTTCTCTGCTCGCAGGCGCAGGTCAGCGCCCACTTCCTGGCTGGGCGCTTTATTCAGGGGATCGGCGCGGGCAGCTGCTACGTCGTCGCCTTTGCGGTGCTGCGCGATACCCTCGACGATCGCCGCCGGGCGAAAGTGCTTTCCCTCCTTAACGGTATCACCTGCATTATTCCGGTTCTGGCGCCGGTACTCGGCCACCTGATTATGCTGAAATACCCCTGGCAGAGCCTGTTCTATACCATGACCGGCATGGGCGTTCTGGTGGGGCTGCTGTCGATATTTATTTTGCGGGAAACGCGTCCAACATCCGTTCCGCAGGCGGCGCAGCAAAATGTCGCCCCCGAATCGCTGCTTAACCGCTTTTTCCTCAGCCGAATTATCATAACCACCCTGAGCGTGACGGCTATTCTGACTTACGTTAACGTCTCCCCGGTGCTCATGATGGAAGTGATGGGCTTCGAGCGCGGCACCTATTCCATGGCGATGGCGCTCATGGCGCTAGTGAGCATGGTGGTGTCGTTCTCAACGCCGTTCGCTTTGACGCTATTTAAGCCCCGCACCCTGATGGTGACCTCGCAGGTGCTGTTCTTTATCGCCGGCGTGCTGCTGAGTCTCTCCACCAGCCAGACGATGACGATGCTGGGTCTGGGGCTGATTTGCGCCGGGTTCTCCGCCGGCTTTGGCGTAGCAATGAGTCAGGCCCTTGGGCCTTTCACCCTGCGCGCCGGCGTGGCGAGTTCTGTTTTGGGAATTGCTCAGGTCTGCGGCTCTTCACTGTGGATTTGGCTGGCGGCTATCATCGGACTCAGCGCGATGAATATGCTGATCGGGATACTTATTGCCTGTAGCATAGTGAGTATTGTTCTGATTATGGTCGCCTCTCCGGCGCGGGCCGCGCAACGCTATGAAGAAACCCCTGTCGAGTCTCGATCTTAACCTACTGCTGTGCCTGCAGCTCTTAACCCAGGAACTCAGCGTTACCCGCACGGCGAAGCGGATGAACGTTTCGCCGTCGGCGGTGAGTAAATCGCTGGCTAAACTGCGCGCCTGGTTTGACGATCCGCTGTTTGTCAAAACGCCTCTGGGGCTGTCACCCACGCCGCTGATGAGCAGTATGGAGCAGGATCTGGCGGACTGGATGCAGATGGGTAATCAGATCCTCGATAAGCCTCATCACACCATGCCGAGCGGGTTAAAGTTTGAGCTGGCGGCAGAGTCGCCCCTGCTGATGATCCAGCTGAATACGCTTTCACAGCGGATCTACCAGCGCTATCCGCAGGCGCTGATCCGCCTGCGTAACTGGGATTACGATTCGCTGGATGCCATTATTCGCGGCGAAGTCGACATCGGTTTTTGCGGCCGGGAAACCCATCCTCGCTCCCGTGAACAGCTCAGCCTGCTGCCCTGGTATATCGATTTTGAAATCCTGTTTACCGATCTCCCGCAGGTATGGCTGCGCGCCGATCATCCCGCGCTGAACGAGGAGTGGAATCTGGACACTTTCCTACGTTATCCGCATATCAATATCTGTTGGGAACAAAGCGATACCTGGGCGCTGGATGATGTTCTGCACGATCTGGGGCATAAACGCACCGTGGCGTTGACCGTTCCGGGTTTTGAGCAGTCGCTGTTTATGGCGGCCCAGCCTCATCATACGATGTTGGCCACCGCCCCGCGCTATTGCCAGCGCTACAATCAACAGCACCATCTGCCGCTGGTTTCACTCCCGTTGCCGCTAGAACCGTCCCAGCAGGAGAAAATACGCGTTCCCTTCACCCTGCTGTGGCATAAGCGCAACAGCTACAATCCGAAGATCGTCTGGCTGCGAGAAACGCTCAGGCAGCTCTATATTGAACCGCTCTAGCGCTGGGTTAGACCGTCTTGGGCAATAATTTGTAAAATTTATACAATTTATTGCGCAAGGGGTGATTTCCGCATTAAAACCTGGCAATTCTGAGCGATAATATAATTCGCAATTTCTATCATTGACCATTAATCACGGAGCGACGAATGGCAACGCATTTTGCAAGAGGGATACTCAACACCCGGGAACCGCTATCAACACGCCTGTCAGCGGCCTGTCATCAATCCGCCAGCCGCCTGCCTGAGTACCGACAAAGCCGCTACCGCGCATCACGGTCACTCCTCGCAGAACTCCTCTTTATGCTGTATGGCATCAGCGAACTTCCTGAAATTATTGACCAAGAGAATGGAAAGCCCGCTTTCCGCGACGAACATCTCCCGCGTTTTTCCATCTCCTATGCCGGGAATATTGTCGGCGTCGCGTTATCCACCGAAGGTGATTGCGGCCTGGATATGGAATTACCGCACGCCACCCGCAGTTTACATGCCTCTCCCGACGCCGACCGCTACGTCTTTAACAGTAATGAGCGGGTATGGATTAGCAATCAGCACGATCCTGATGAAGCGCGCGCTCAGCTTGACGCACTCCGCAAAAGCGTCATGAAACTGACCGGTGAAAACGCCGTTAACCTCCAGCTTCTTCCGGGCTCCGGACGATTACGGACAAGCGGGACGCAGTCAATCGAAGCGGTGTGCGATGCCGAAACGGTGCTGGTCTGGTCCATCGCCGCCAGTCCGGATATCGGCCAGCTGAAAGTCTGGGAATATAATGGTAAAGAGGGCTGGCGCTGCCTGCCCGACGCGCAGGCTCGCGCCAAAGAGCCGTCCGCCCGGCTGATGCGTTTTACCCATTTACCGGTAGAAAAAGCCTTCTCCCTCAACTGACCGGATAACCCGGCCATCATGATGCAAAGGAGCAATCATGTCTGATACGTTGAAAATTGTTACGTTACTCGGAAGTCTGCGCAAAGGCTCTTTTAATGCCATGGTCGCGCGTACCCTCCCCGGCATCGCGCCTGCAGGAATGGCGGTTTCCGCGTTACCGTCCATTGGCGATATTCCTCTCTATGATGCCGACGTCCAGCAGGAAGAGGGATTTCCACAAAGCGTTCAGGATATCGCTCAGCAAATTCGCGAGGCTGATGGTGTGGTTATCGTTACGCCAGAATATAACTACTCGGTTCCCGGCGGTCTGAAAAACGCCATTGACTGGCTGTCTCGCCTGCCGGAACAGCCGCTGGCCGGTAAGCCGGTACTGATTCAAACCAGTTCAATGGGCGCGATTGGCGGCGCGCGCTGTCAGTATCATCTGCGCCAGATTCTGGTATTCCTCGACGCCATGGTGATGAATAAGCCCGAATTTATGGGCGGCGTGATTCAGAACAAAGTGGATCCGCAGGAGGGGAAAGTCGTCGATCAGAGTACGCTCGACCATCTGTCCGGACAGCTTAGCGCTTTTGCTGAATATATTCAGAGGGTTAAAGCCTGATAGACGCCGTCACACTCGCCAGAACGGCTGAGTGTGACGGCGCGGGTATTAATGCGCGTCAATAAATACAATCTTCAGCACAAACAGCAGCGAAACCACAATCACGCATGGGCTGAGGTCGCGCAGTCGACCGGTACCGATCTTCATTACGCAGTAAGAGATAAAGCCTAAGGCAATACCTTCCGTAATGGAGAAGCTAAACGGCATCATCACGGCGGTAATAAACGCCGGCACGGATTCGGTTAAATCATCCCACTTCACGCGCGCCAGGCTGGAGGTCATCAGGACGCCAACGTAAATCAGCGCGCCGGCTGCGGCATAGGCCGGGACCATACCCGCCAGCGGTGACAGGAAGATCACCAGCAGGAACAAGAGACCAACGACCACGGCGGTTAAGCCGGTACGTCCGCCTACGGAAACGCCCGAGGAAGATTCAATATAGGCGGTTACGGAAGAGGTGCCGATAAAGGAGCCCGCAACGGACGAGACGCTATCGACAAACAGCGCCTGCTTCATCCGCGGGAACTTGCCCTGCGCATCGGCCAGACCGGCTTTATCGGTCACGCCGATCAGGGTGCCGGAGGAGTCGAACAGGTTCACCAGCATAAACGAGAAGATCACGCCCGCCAGGCCGAGATTCAGCGAGCCTGCCAGGTCAACATGCCCAATGACCGTCGTGACGCTCGGCGGCATGGATACGATGCCGGTGTAGTGAACGTCGCCCAGCAGCCAGCCCAGCAGCGTGGTCACCACGATAGAAACCAGCACCGCGGCGTGGATGTTGCGGGAAGCCAGAATCGCAATAATAAAGAAGCCAAGAATGCCCAGCAGTACGCTGTGGGACGTCAGGTTGCCGATGCTCACCAGGGTTTCCGGGTTGGCGACGATCACGCCGGCGTTCTTCAGGCCCATCATACCGATGAACAGGCCAATACCGCTGGTGATACCGATACGCAGGCTAACCGGGATATTGGCGATCATCCAGTAGCGTACGCGGAAAATGGTCAGCAGCAGCAGGCCAACCGCCCCCCAGAAAATCGCGCCCATCCCGACCTGCCACGGCAGGCCCATTGCCTGTACCACGACAAAAGCAAAGAAGGCGTTCAGTCCCATCGCCGGCGCCAGGGCCACCGGAAGGTTAGCGAACAGGCCCATCATGATGCTGCCGAACGCGGCGATCAGACAGGTTGTGACGAACACGGCGCTGGTATCCATACCCGCCACGCCGAGAATCTGTGGGTTAACAAAAACGATGTACACCATTGTCAGAAAAGTGGTGAAACCTGCAATCGCTTCGGTACGTGCCGTGGTGCCGTGTTCACGTAATTTGAACACGCGCTCCAGCAGACCCTGGCCAGATGACTGGCTGGTTTGTTGTTGACTCATTATCGGTTTCCGAACAAAGGAGGGAAAATTCGTCGCTATCCTATACCAAAATGCGACAATAAGGGCGGTTGTGAGATACTTTTTTTCATCGATTTTGCTTATACGGCAACGATTGCGTCTCACCAATCAGCATGACGAAAACGTTAACTTATTAAAATGGAAACGACATGATCCAACCAGAAGCAGTATTTTTCGACTGTGACGGCACGCTGGTCGACAGCGAGGTGATCTGCTCCCGCGCCTACGTTCACATGTTCAGGGAATTCGGCATTACGCTGGATTTAGACGAGATTTTTAAGCGCTTCAAAGGCGTCAAGCTGTACGAGATTATCGATACCATTAACGCGGAGTACGGCGTTAATCTGGATAAGGCGACCCTTGAGCCGGTGTACCGCGATGAAGTCGCGCGCCTGTTTGATACTGAACTGGAAGTCATTTCTGGCGCACAGGCGCTGCTGGACGCGGTCAGCGTGCCGATGTGCGTGGTCTCCAACGGCCCGGTGAGCAAAATGCAGCACTCTCTCGGTAAAACCGCAATGCTGCACCATTTCCCGGAGCGTCTGTACAGCGGCTACGATATCCAGCGCTGGAAGCCCGATCCGGCCCTGATGCTGCATGCCGCAAAAGCGATGAACGTTAACGTCGAGAACTGCATTCTGGTCGACGACTCCAGCGCAGGCGCGCAGTCGGGGATCGCCGCCGGCATGGAAGTGTTCTACTTCTGCGCCGATCCGCATAATAAGCCGATCGAACATCCGAAGGTGACGACGTTTACCCGCCTCGAAGAGCTACCTGAGCTATGGCAGGCGCGCGGCTGGAATATCACGCGATAAACCCGGAGCGTAGCGCTATCAGGGCGCGTCCCGCCTGCGCTACGCTGAAGTGGATTACGGTTGACTCAATTCCGCAGCCGCCGCTTTATCAGCCACAATCACCAGGGAAGGATGTAATTTCAACACCGAAGCCGGAACCCGCTCGCTGACTTCGCCTTCAATCACCTGCTTTAGCGCCTGCGCTTTTGCCGCTCCGCTGACGATAAGCAGCAGGTTTTTCGCCGCCATGACGCTTTTCGGCCCCATCGTGACGTAGCTATCCGGCACCGCAGAGAAGTCGCCGCCCATCTCGCCGTGAGCGACAAGATCCACCATATCGCCGACGATAGGGACTTCCACCGTCGCATCGTGGAAGCGCGTGGTATTCGGCAAATTACCGCAAAAATGACCGTCAGCGCCGAGGCCCATCACTATCAGATCGAGGCCCCCTTCGTTCTGTAACCGCTGGTCGTGATGCCTGAAGTTTTCATGGCTGAGCGGGTGGATATTCTCTTCAGGGATTTGCGCGGGGGTGAAAAACAGGCTGCGCAGATTGGAAATGGTCACGCCTTCACGATCCTGTCCGCGGAACGGAATCTCGTCAAAGTTGTAATAATGGACCTGAGAATAGAACGATTTACCTTTAACCGCGGCCGTCAGATGTTCATACATTTTCTTCGGCGTACTGCCTGCCGTTACCGCCAGGTTCACCCTGCGCGGCGCGGTGATGTAGCCCAGAACGTGATGGCTGGCGACCAGGCTCATCTCTGCATAATCTTCCGTCACGATTAATTTCATATTGTCTCCCTCAAGGTATTGAAGATAAGGAGCCAGCGAACTGGCTCCTTCATGTTATTTGAACAACTTCTGTACGAATTCGGCGTAGGCGGGACGCCAGACGTCCATTTCATGGTTCAGGCCCGGATACTCATGATAATCAAAGTTGATTTTCTGCTTCTCCAGCTCCGCTTTCAGCCCGGCGATATCCTTGCCGGTAACCACGTCTTTCTCACCCACGACGACGGTAAAGTTACGCAGCTGCTTGTTGATCGCCTGTGGGTTGTGTAGCTGCGCCTCGACGCCGGCATCCGGTACCGTGGTTGTCGTTACGCCGCTGAACGTCGCCAGCCAGCCGAAGCTCTCCAGATGGTTCATTCCGGAGACCAGCGCCTGATAACCGCCCTGCGACAGCCCGGCAAGCGCCCGGCCGTCCGCGTCTTTACGCACGTTAAAGCGCGCATCAATCAGCGGAATAATATCGTTCATCAGCTCTTTATCAGCCGCTTTCGCATTCAACGGATAGAAGGTTTTACGCCGCTCCTGCGGCGGGAAGTTTTCCGCAACCGCGTCAGGAATATCGGTTTCGGTATCCGGCACCACCACCAGCATG
>NZ_ALNJ01000016.1:0-1543 GCF_000293135.1 Klebsiella sp. OBRC7
CAGGGCATCTTCCATGGCACCGTCGCTCAGGTTGTACCAATGCTGCATGCAGTGAATACGCAGCATGGTCTCCAGCGGATAGGGCCGTCGGCCATTGCCCGCCTTGGGATAAAACGGCTCGATGACAGCGGTCATATTCTGCCATGGCAGAATCTGCTCCATGCGGGAGAGGAAAATCTCTTTTCGGGTCTGACGGCGCTTAGTGCTGAATTCACTATCGGCGAAGGTGAGTTGATGGCTCATGATGTCCCTCTGGGATGCGCTCCGGATGAATATGATGATCTCATATCAGGAACTTGTTCGCACCTTCCCTAACGGATCCGTTAAAAGAGAAAATAAGTGACTTCTCTTCATGCGGCAACATGAATTATCTGTTCATTTTAATCAGCGTGTTTTTTTGCGAGCGGCTTTCAGAAAATAGTCATTTGATGAAGTTAAACGCGGGAAGATAAAATGCTTAATTAATAGTCATCACAATCGCATACAGAGAGCAGGGCATCCCTGTTCGCTCATAGACCGTTAATGCCATCATTTATGAGAAGAATTTACCCAGGAAGAAAGCGCGACAACCATGAATTCACATTGTGTACGCGCGGATATCCGATGCGACCGGTGCGGGTTCACTCCCGGCGACGTACAAATTTCATCCAGCAACAGAGAAAATAGGGTTGATCTTTCACTCGGCCGCATATACTGTATATGCATACAGTAACCCACAGGCGGGATAGACTATGTTTACATCAGCTCACGCAAATCGTTCACCACTGACTTCTACTTCAGTACGTCGTCGCTCTCATGACGCTGCCGAACAGCCAGCTAATGGGCTGATCAGTGAAATAGTCTATCGAGAAGACCAGCCCATGATGACGCAGCTGCTATTGCTTCCTTTATTACAACAGCTTGGCCAGCAATCGCGCTGGCAGCTCTGGCTGACGCCACAACAGAAGCTGAGTCGTGAATGGGTGCAGTCGTCCGGTTTGCCGCTGTCGAAGGTGATGCAGATCAGCCAGCTCTCCCCCGCTAACGCCCTGGAATCGATGGTTCGCTCACTGCGCACCGGAAATTATAGCGTCGTTATTGGCTGGCTATCAGAAGAACTGAGCATTGAGGAACATGAACGCCTGGTTGCCGCTGCAGAAGAGGGTCACGCGATGGGCTTTATCATGCGTCCGGTAAGAAATACCGATCAGCCTGGCAGACAACTTTCTGGGCTAAAAATTCACTCAAACCTGTATCATTAACCGAGTTTAGGATTAATCCTGGAATTTTTTTTGCCCTGGCGCGAGATGGGCTTTCTTGAACGGCATTTTTGTTAAAATGCTTGTCTGATGCGGCTTCGCGACTTTTTTTGCCTCGATTAAGTTCAACCGTATTGTTTAAACATAGCGTACACAACCCTTTTTTTTCATATGCCTGACGGAGTTCACACTTGTAAGTTTCGAACTAAGTTGTAGACTTTACATCGCCAGGGGTGATCGGCTTACGCTGCATGTATCAGCATAGTTAACAACAAGTCACGCCCCGGGTGAAGGATTTAACCGTG